>PSRI01000260.1 GCA_003175935.1 Bacteroidota bacterium | reverse complement strand
CACGACAACTGGCAAAATCCGGCCGGCTTTGATATTGTTTGGAGAGCAAGAAATGCTGAAGCACTTCCCTACCTGGCAAAAATTATCGCAGATCCCAATCATAACCCTGACCAATACCTGAAGTTTTTCCGCGCTTTTGATTTTCATCCAGAGTCAGCAAAGGAAACAACGCTAATGGAAATCATGAATGGAAACCACCCTCAGCAGGCCCGAATCAATTCACTGGTGTTAATGCTACTCGATCCTGCAAAAATTAAGATGACTCCGGCTTTGAAACTGGCAATTGATAAAAGCTTAAATAGCGTAAGAGGAAAACAGGATTATCTTGATCTTCTCGCAAGATTTCATTTGAAAGATCACAACGATGAATTGCTTGAAATGGCGCAGAATAGCCCCCAACCAGAAATTCGCTCTGGTGCGGCACGCATGCTTCTCAACGCTGGCGGTGAAGCAGCGATTTGGACAACCATTCGAAAAAAAGATAGCGCGTCTTTGCAAATGATAAGAGCCCTTGGCGGTTGGGAAGAGAAAAAAAATAAAGACATACTTCAACAAATTGTGCTTGATAATTCATATCCTGCATGGATGAGAATTCCGGCTGCCGAAGGATTGGCAAGAGGTTGGAGCGGTGAGGATCGAATGCTGGCGCTTGCAAAATCAAAACAATTGCCGGAGGATGTAAAAACAATTGCAGTTAGCACCTTGTCCCACGCTTATCGCCCCGAGATACGCGAAGAGGCAGCGAAATATTTGAATACGGGATCGACAGCCCAAACTGCAGCGCTTCCTTCCATTGAGGAATTGGTAAGTCTGAAAGGCGATGCAACTGCAGGCAGCCAGGTGTTTAATACATATTGCACAACCTGCCACCAGGTAAATGGCAAAGGGGTGAATTTTGGTCCGGCACTTTCAGAAATTGGAAGCAAATTATCCAAAGAAGCTATATACAATTCAATCATTCATCCATCCGCGGGTATCAGTTTTGGGTTCGATGGATTTATTTTCAAACTGAAAAACGGATCAAGCCTGGTGGGTTATGTAGCAAGTGAAACTTCTACTGAAATCAGCATTAAGCAAATTGGTGGAAATATTGAAAAGCATTTGAAGTCTGAAATTGCTTCGCAAAAACCATACGGGTCATCCTTAATGCCAGAAGGCCTTGCTCAAACAATGGGTAAAGATCAACTGGTAAATCTGGTAGAATATCTTCAAACCCTGAAGAAAAAATAGCAGATCCTAAAAAGGACTATTTCAAAATTCGCTTCACCAGTTTGATGCTGGTTCCGGCTGTTACTTTCAAAATATAAACTCCACGTGAGAATTTTGAAGAATTGACCTGGTCGAAACCATAGCCATTAGCAAGCGGAATATTTCTCTTCAGCATTAGTTGGCCGATGGAGTTGTAAATGGCCATTTCAGCCTGATCCTGCTGAACATTATGAATGAAAATATTAAACTGGTCACCTACAGGATTAGGAAATACTTCTATTCCAACAACTGTATTATTATCAACTAATTTCGAAACACTATTGTCTTTTGAAATGAGCCAAAGATCCGGATCAATAAGAGCAGTATCCGGATTAAAACCCAGATTTATATAATTGATCTGGTTATTTTTTATATGATCGATGGTAATTGTTTTTTCTTCTGCTCCGTTTTTGAAAACGACAGGCACAGGATTTTCAAAAAAATCAACTGAAGGGTGAGAAGTAGTCTGACTCATACTTGTTTTTATCCATCCATTTCCCAGGGATATCCATTGTAGTTGATAACTCGGGTAGCCCTGACCGTAAAACCAATCTTTAAAAAACTCATCCAGTTTTTGTCCGCTCACCGCTTCCAAATGTTTTTGAAGATCTTCTGTAAGTGCAAAATTGTAAGCAAGCCTGGGATCCGTATGATAATTTCTTAATCCCTGGAAAAATAAGGAATCACCCAGTCTCAATCGAAGCATGCGAAGCAAATACATTCCTTTATAGTAGGTTAATCTGCCATTAAAAATCCTGTTCACATTTGTGGTATCATCTACAAAAACAGAACCGTTGGGCTGGCTGACAATTACATTTAACAATCCTGCGTAGTTTGCCAGAACAGTTGCGTGGTCATAAGTATTTTCCAGGTAATAACTGGCAAAGAAAGTTGCAAAGCCTTCGTTTAGCCATATATGTTGCCAACTTCCGGTTGTTACTTTGTCTCCATACCACTGATGCGCCAGTTCGTGTGTTGCCACAGCTTCCTGTGGAGTTGTAACGAATGAATTGGTTTGATGTTCCATTCCTCCACCCCATCCAAATTGGGTTTGACCATATTGTTCATTTTTAAACGGATAATCGCCTACAGCCTTAGTATATAGTCTTACGGTGCGTTTTAATTTAAAAGCATTTGCAATGAAATTATTGATCGATTCAGGATAGCCGTGTTGAATAAAAGGAAGGACGTAGTTGTTCACTTGAATGGTATCCGTGAGTACCTGGAAATTGGTGACTTCGAACGCTACCAGGTAAGTCGCAATAGGATAACGGTGCTTATACCAATCAGTCTGATTTCCTCCGTTCACAATCCTGCTTTGCAAAACACCATTAGAAGTGCTCACATAAGAATTGGGATATGTGACATACACATCAATTGAATCTGCCTTATCCGAGAGACCGTTTTTACATGGCCACCAGTCACGTGCACCATATGGTTCGCTCAGCGTCCAGATTACAGGTGTTCCGGCATGGTTCGTTTGAATAAAAGATCCAAATCCGCTTCCGGTCGGCGTGCCCTGGTAAAAAATAGACACAGAGTCTGACTGACCTGCAGCAATGTTTGCCGGGAACGAAATCGAAATAGTTTCATTGGCACCCTGGACAAAACTTATTTTGTTGTTGTGATATAGCACACTATCCACAGTGAGCGTATGATCAAGATCGAATATAATAGTATTAGCAGAGTTGGTAATAGTGAAGAGTGAGGTTACCTTTCCATTGATATAATTGATCGCAGGATCAACATTCCATTCGCAACGGTAATAATGAACATCGAAATTATTTGAAGCATTTGCATACCCACCTGTCATTTCCCTTGCCTGTAAACGATGATGGCTCAATCTTTCACTTTTCATCAACTCCTCAGTGGAATTCATGTATTCTTTCAGGTCCAGTTTTTGACCGTAAACCTGAGTTGATAACAGCAAAAGGAAAACGTAAATTTGTTTCATAACATTTGGTAAGACAAGTACGCGCATATATCTGTTGCAGCTTTATCGACGAAAAGCCTTATTATTAACGAAATTGCAGTTGATTAATTTTGCCTGAGAATGCCAAAAATTAACATTAACGATACGTTTAATTTAATTTCCAAGTTGAGTTTGAAGCGAACCTGGAATGCGGGAAAAGTACTGTCGAGTTACTATTTGAGCAGACTTCTTCAAAAGCCAATTCAATGGGGTTATCCGGTTTCTGTTTCCTTTGAACCAACTACTTCCTGTAATCTTCGTTGTCCAGAATGTCCAAGCGGACTACGCTCTTTTACCAGGGATACGGGCATGTTAAAAAAGGATTTTTTCAGGCAAACGATAGATGATTTGCACAAAGAATTACTGTACCTCGTATTTTATTTTCAGGGTGAACCATATTTGAATCCTGATTTCCTGGAGATGGTGAGGTATGCGTCATCGAAAAAAATTTACACTGCCACTTCAACTAATGCGCATTACCTGGATGATCAAAAAGCAAAGAAAACAGTAGAGAGCGGATTGGATCGTTTGATTATTTCAATTGATGGAACTACTCAGGATGTTTATCAGCAATACAGAATTGGAGGCAATCTTGAAAGAGTATTGGAAGGAGCGAAAAATATTGTAAAGTGGAAAAAGCAATTGAAATCAAAAACTCCTTTCGTAATTTTTCAATTCCTCGTTGTAAAACCTAACGAGCATCAAATAGAAGATGTAAAAAAAATAGCAAAAGAAATTGGAGTGGATGATGTTTGGTTAAAAACTGCACAGGTATACGATTATCAAAATGATCCTAATAACCTCATCCCTTCCATTGGCAAATTCAGCAGGTATAAAAAAGACTCATCCGGGAATTACCAGGTAAAAAATAAACTGGATAATCATTGCTGGAAACTCTGGCATGCGAATGTAATCACATGGGATGGACTTGTTGTGCCCTGCTGTTTTGATAAAGACGCGGTACACAGACTCGGAAATTTAAAAACGCAAACCTTTAAAGAAGTCTGGAACAACCAGGAATATCGAGATTTTAGAAAAGAAATTATGAAGAGCAGGAAAAACATTGATATCTGCGCCAACTGCAGCGAAGGAACGAAGGTTTGGGGCTGAAGGTTGAATGTTGAAGGTTTAAAGTTGAAGGTTTGTTTATAGTTTATACCCGCCCGTACCGAACGGCACCTGCCCGAATGACTCGTTCAGGCGGGCGTTCGGGCGGGGTTTGTGGTTTGTAATTTATTCATTCATCCAGTTATCCGGTACTCTTAACTACCTTTGCGCCTTTGCGGCTTGGCGAGAAATTTGCCAGCTTCTGATGAAAGTCGACGTTAATAAATTTGAGCGAGATATATCCAGTCTATATACTAAGTACTATATACTAAGTACTATATACTCAATACTATCTACCTAAAGAGAAATCTTGGTACTCGGTACTTGGTACTAGGTACTATTCGTATATTTATCTATAAACCAAACTAACTGAATGCCCGGATTCAACGATCGAGTTAAGCAGGTCTTTTTATTGTTCCTCATCATTTTGATCAGCTATCTCATCTTTAGAGAACTTTATGTATTCCTGCCAGGATTCCTCGGAGCCTTTACTCTTTATATCTTATTACGGAATAGATTTTATGCATTAATTCAACGCCGCAAATGGAACAAGCCCCTTGCTGCCATAGTACTCATATTTTTGAGCGTACTCATTATAGGAGTTCCGATTTATGCAGCAATAAAAATGGTAACACCCAAAATCGGACTATTACTTAACAATTCCCAGGATGTAATTCGGGGGCTACAGGCATTCTCTAAACAAATTGAAAACTATGTGGGATCGGATATTTTCAGCGATAATACCATTGCAGAAATTCAAAAGGCAGTCACTGGTTTTCTTCCAACATTTTTGAGCAACACGGTTCAGGGAATAACCAATGTAGTATTGATGTTATTCATTTTGTATTTCATGCTCGTGCAAAGTGAAGTGATGGAAAGAAATTTATTGAGCCTGATTCCGCTACGTCCTTCAAACGTTCAATTGTTGGCAAAGGAAACTCAAACTCTCATCAAAGCAAATGCCTTTGGAATTCCCGTTATTTCTTTCGTTCAGGGTGTCTTTGCAACTTTAGGTTATTGGATATTCGGAGTTACGGATTGGGGGCTTTGGGGTTTTGTAACAGGAGTATTTGCATTTTTCCCAATCGTGGGCACCATGATCATCTGGTTTCCATTAGCGGCTTATCTATATTCCAGTGGCCACCAATACCAGGCTGTGGGTTTACTTATATACAGCCTTGCCGTAATTGGTAATGTCGATTATCTCACCCGCTTTACCCTGCTCAGGAAGATTGGAAATGTACATCCACTAGTGACCGTATTTGGAGTAATAGTGGGTATACAGCTATTTGGGTTTGTGGGACTTATTTTCGGTCCATTACTTATCAGCTATGCGATCCTTTTGTTTAAGATTTATGTAGATGAATACGGGCAGCGTCCGGCAAAGTCCTCCGATTAATTCTTCTGAATTATCTATTTTCGATTCGCATTAATTTTGCATTAAATTGGTCCTATGAGCCTAGAACAAGAGATTAAGCAATCCAAATTCAGAAATGAAAGACATAAGAGTATTGTCAATATCGTGTACACCTATAACTGGATCATGGACCATACTAAGAGTTTTCTGGATTCAGAAGACATAACTCCTCAGCAATTCAATATTCTTCGCATTTTGCGCGGTTCTTATCCGCAGCCACTCTCCACACTTCAAATTCGCGAAAGAATGCTGGACAAAATGAGTGATACCAGCAGAATTGTTGACCGGCTCATTTTAAAAGGTTATGCCACAAAAAAAATTTGCAATAAGGACAAGAGGCTGGTTGACGTTTCCATAACAGATAAAGGGAAAAAAATTCTTGAAAAACTCGACGAAAGAAGTGACGAAATGGAAGCTGTTATGGCTGAATTGTCGGACGCTGATCTCAAAGCTTTAAATAAACTGCTCGACAAAGTCAGGAAATCTTATTGAGAAATTATCCAAATCCATTTTAGAAAAGGCATGAAAATTTCGCTACGCTTAGTCGCAGTATTATTCGCAATACATTCTACCATTTTTGCCCAACCTTTTCATGAATTCCGCGCTGTGTGGGTGGCCACGGTTGACAATATCGACTGGCCCTCCAGAGGGAATTATAATGCCGACAGCCAGAAAGTTGAATTCATAAAATTGCTTGACATGCATCAGCGAAATGGTATGAACGCCATCATCGCTCAAATAAGACCAGCCACTGATGCATTTTATCCCTCATCCATTGAGCCATGGAGCGAATGGCTTACGGGAAAGCAGGGAACGCCACCTAATCCATACTACGATCCGCTTCAATTCATGATTGATGAAACTCATAAACGCGGAATGGAATTCCACGCCTGGTGCAATCCTTACAGAGCAGAATTCCAGTTGGGAAAGTCTTCCATCTCCAGCACACATATAACCCGTATTCACCCGGAATGGTTTTTAAATTATGGTGATAAAAAATATTTCGATCCCGGAAACAAAGAAGTTTGGAAATATGTAGTCGATGTAATCCGCGATATTGTTCGCAGATATAATGTTGATGCTATTCACTTCGACGACTATTTTTATCCTTATAGAATTGCCGGAAAGGAATTTCCGGATCAATCAAGTTATTCAAAGTTCGGAGTTGGCCTCACCAAAGAAGACTGGAGAAGAAGCAATGTAGATTCTGTAATCTTCCTGCTCAGCAAAATGATCAAAGAAGAAAATAAATATTGCAAATTCGGAATCAGCCCATTTGGTGTTTGGAGAAATGTAGATCGTGATCCCGAGGGAAGCAATACAAAAGCAGGGCAAACGAATTTCGATGATCTCTATGCTGATATTTTACTTTGGTTGAAGAACGGATGGATCGACTATGTAGCACCACAGTTGTATTGGGAATTTGGTATGAGAGCGGCTCCTTATGAAGTGCTGCTTGACTGGTGGAGTAAACACAGCTATGGCAAACATTGTTATATTGGTTTAGGAATATTTAAGGCTGGGGCAAACGCAGCCTGGAGAGACAAAACGCAATTAACCAGGCAAATTCGTGCGCTTCGAAATTATCCGGAAGTTCAGGGAGCTATTTATTTCAGCAGTAAATCATTTGAAAATAATCCCAATGGATGGAGCGATAGCCTGAAGAATAATTATTATTCAACCCCTGCGCTCGTTCCCTCAATGCCCTGGATAGATTCGGCTAAACCCACAACACCTATCGTGACAAATATCAATGCCGTGAATGGAGGCATTAATATGAACAGGTATTCATTTGAAACCAACTTGCACGCTGGACCTTCAATTAAGAAACTTGCCGTCTATAAGTCAACTGCCGATAGTAAATCAGGGAGAGACACTCTTGCTCTTACTCAGGTCATCCTGCCTGATATGAATGGTAATTTTAATTTTGCAGTGAGTACTGAACTGAAACCAAAGCTTCAATCTTTCAGCATTTTTGTGACTGCTGTTTCTGCAAATAATGTGGAGAGTGAATTTTCGAGCCCGGTAAATTTTATTTTCAAAGAAGGTGTTGGTTGGAGTTATGAAAAGAAATAAGTTTAAAATTGGTAACTCACCTGCACAACTCCATCGGGATAAGCTTTGGAAGCAATTAAAGTGGGCACTTTCTGTTTATCTATATTTTGAAATAGTGGAAGTCCCTTTCCAAGAATTTTGGGAACAATTGTAATCACCATTTCATCGAGTAAATTTTCGTTGATGAACGGGGTGATCAATGAGGTACCGCCGACTAACCAAATATCTTTTTTATTTGAGCGCAATTTTTCCACGAGCCTGGCAGGGTCACCCTGGCAAAAATTTATTTCTGCCCCTTCCATTTTCTTTAGATTTCTTGTGGTAAAAATATATCCTGCCATATCCGGGTACCAATAATTGAATGAAAGCATAAACTCATAGGATTTCGATCCCATAATGCATTTGTCCACGGATTTAAAAAAAGCACCCATCCCATAATCTTCCCCGTCTTTCATATAATCATCGAGCCAGCTTACTCCTCCCTGTTCATCAGCGATAAATCCATCGATACTGGTTGCAATATGCAAAATGATTTTTCCCATTCTCTAAAGTTAAACATAAGAGCCATTTGAGGCAATAGTTTTGAATTTAATTACCTTTGCTCTTCCCTGATGAATTGTAATTTCATCAGCATTATCAACTAAAATATTTTTATGCCAGGCTTCGAACTTTTTGGAGATGCGGAACGCAAAGAAGTAAATGATGTACTTCAAACAGGCATCCTCATGCGTTATGGTTTTGATGGACCGCGCAAGGGCATCTGGAAATCAAAAGAACTTGAACAGTTAATGTGTTCAAAGTTTGGATCTGCGTATTCCCAGTTGGTTTCAAGTGGCACCGCTGCTTTAACAACGGCTCTTGCATCGCTTGGCATTGGTGCCGGTGACGAAGTCATCATGCCCAGTTTCACTTTTGTTGCAAGCTTTGAAGCTGTACTAAGTGTTGGTGCCGTTCCTGTATTGGTTGATATTGACGAAACACTAACCCTCAATCCCGAAGCGGTTGAAAAAGCAATTACTTCAAAAACTAAATGCGTAATGCCTGTGCATATGTGCGGAAGCATGGCAGACCTTGATGCACTTGCAAAAATTTGCAGGGAAAATAATTTGATTCTTTTGGAAGACGCCTGCCAGAGTATTGGCGCTACTTATAAAGGAAAATTCCTGGGAACAATTGGCGATGCCGGTTGTTTCTCATTCGATTTTGTAAAAACAGTTACCTGCGCTGAGGGCGGTGCAATACTGACTAACAGAAAAGATGTTTATACGAACTGCGATGGTTATAGCGACCATGGTCATGATCATCTTGGAGTTGACAGGGGTGCCGACTTACATCCATTCCTCGGATATAATTTTAGAATTTCTGAATTACACGCAGCAGTAGGACTTGCGCAAATGAGAAGGCTCGATGAATTCCTTGAAATACAAAAGCGCAATCATACCGCACTTAAAAAAATACTTTCAGAAGTTCCAGAAATCAAGTTCAGATCTATACCTGACCCTCAGGGAGACAGCTGCACTTTTATTAGCTGGTTCCTTCCAACTGAAACCATTACCAGGGCCATAGTAGCTGAGATGAAAGAACAGGGAATTCTTGCAGGCAATTTTTACTGGTTCGATAATAACTGGCACTACATTCGTAAATGGGATCATTTAAAATTATCCAAATCGTTGAATCCTCTCAACGAAAATCAAAAACAGGCATTGGATAGATTAAATCAAACTTCATTCAGCGCCAGCGATGCAATTATGAGCAGGTGTGTGTCAACTGCGATTAGTCTCACCTGGACCGAAGATCAAATTAAAGAGAAGGGAACAAAAATGGTGAGTGCAATTAAGAAAGTTCTTGCGAAGCAACAGGTTGCTTTTTGATTTGAAATTTTCAGACTGTTTTAGAGAATTTCATTGAGCCTTATTTGCTTAATCACCTTGGTTAAGGTACAATCGAGCATTCTGATAAGATCGCTTAATCTTTCATTTTTATTTCCAGTTTCAGCAAGGGCTTCAATCTCCCTGATTTCTGATTTCAGACTTGCAATTCCCATATTATCAATGCTGGGCTTAATGCGATGAGCAACTGATTTTATTTTCGGCAGGTCATTATTTTGATAAGACTGTTTGATCTCATCTATTGAAGCTGGAACCTGCTCAATAAATAAATTGAGCATGCGTGTTATAAATTCCCGATTGCCCTTTCCGATACTTTCAAGAAGGGATAAATCGTATAATTTTATAATAGCTGAGCCATTGCAATCGCTTTTGTCCGATTCTTTATGAAGCCAGCTGGAAATTTTTTGAATGAGATCTTCTTCTTTGTAAGGTTTGGAGAGATAATCATTCATTCCCGAGGCAATGCAGTTATCATTCTCCCCTTTCATTGCGTTAGCAGTAAGTGCGATAATGGGAATGGAGCTCGAAATATTTTCACGGATATACCGGGTAGCCTCCTGACCATTCATTATGGGCATGTGCAGGTCCATAAGAACGAGATGAAAAATGTTCGACTTCAAAATCTCTACTGCCTCTTTACCGTTTTCCGCTTCCGTAACCCGAGCTCCATGGTTCTGAACAATAGTGGAAGCCACCAACCTGTTCAGTTCGTTATCCTCCACAAGTAAGATTGAAACATTTTTTAGCAAATCACTGTTCATAATATAAACGTCCAATTCATCCGCGAATACTTAATATCAGATCCACTTCATTCGCATGATCAAATCACAATTTCCTTTGCCTGGATCATCTTATATATTGTAGACTTCCCTATGTCAAGTTTATCTGCGACCAGTAATACGTCGTTGTCGTACTTTTTTAAATAATGTTTGATGATGTTACAAGTGTAATCCCTCAGGGACATTTCCATATGCAAAAAGGAGGTATCCCCATTTGTTGCAGTGTATGTAATGTCATCGGGTTTAATTTCTTTCCCGTCGCTCATTACCACGGCCAGTTCAATGATCGCTTTTAACTCCCGAACGTTGCCTGGATATTTGTAATGCATCAATTTATCTCTGCCCTCGGGGGAAATTTGTATGGGTGGCATTTTGTTTTCCCTGCAGAACTCTTCAGTAAAATGCTTTGCAAGGAGAAGTATGTCGTTTCCTCTTTCCCTGAGCGCTGGAAGTTCAATTGGCAAACCAAAAATTCTGTAATAAAGATCTTCCCTAAATCGCCCGGCTTTTACTTCATCTAACAGGTTTTTATGCGATGCAACTATGAGTCTTACATCTAACTTCACTTTTTCATTTCCACCAATTCGCGTGAGCTCTCTTTCCTGTAGCACTCTCAATAATTTGCTTTGAAGGCTCAGATCCAATTCAGCAATTTCATCAAGGAACAGACTGCCTTTATCAGCCTCTTCAAACTTTCCTATTTTTCTTGCAATTGCTCCGGTGAAAGCTCCTTTTTCATGACCGAACAATTCACTTTCCAAAAGTTCCCTCGGTATTGCCGCCATATTTACTGCAACAAAGGATTTCTTTTTTCTGTCGCTGTTATAATGGATTGCTTTTGCAACAACTTCCTTACCTGTTCCGGTCTCGCCAGTGATGGAAACGTTAATGTTAGTTTTGGTTGCTTTTTCCATCAGGGCGAAAATTCTCTTTAGCGCAGGGCTATTCCCTTTAATGCTTTTTTCAAAATCGAATTTCTGCTCCAGTTCATTTCTTAATTGTTCAATTTCATTTTTGAGCTTGTGAGTTTCTCTCGCCTTAACAACGGCGTTCCATAATAAATCTTTACTATTTTCATCCTTTACTATATAATCCTGCAATCCCATTTTCAACAACTCCACTGCAGTTCCAACATCTTCCTGACCACTGATTGCTATAACCGGAATCTCATTATTGTATTCTTTGATTTTTTTGAGAAGCTGCACACCATTCATATCTGGAAGAGAATAGTCAATCGTCACCAGGTTTGGCTTTTGGTGAAGATTGTCCAGACAATCTTTTGCGTTAGTAAATCTTCTGATTTGGTAATCGGGATTGAGAGCAAGATGGTATTCGAGTATCTCACCAAACCAGGGATCGTCTTCTACTATGAAAATGCTATAACCTTCCATATTGGTAGCGGCGGTTTATTAACAGGACTGGATGCCAGAAAATGGAATTTGTCCGCGATTTGGGATATAACGCAAAAAATTGTGGTTTAGTGAGTGTTGTGGAGAAAATACGGGCTTCTAGAAGTTTCCATTTATTTCACGCCCGCCTGAACGAGTCTTTCGGGCCTTGCTTCGCCATAGCTTCGCGAAGGCGCAGCAGGCCAAGCCGCAAAGTTTGCGCAAAGACGCAAGAAAGTACCAAGTACTTAGTACCTGGACAGAAGATATTAGACAATAGATATTTCATACCTGATAAATTTCTTCTATCCCATATCACTTTTAACCCTCTACCAAAAGCATTTTTAGCTTTTGTTTCGATCGTGCAAGCTGTGATTTAGAAGTTCCTTCGGGGATTTCGAGAATATGACTTATTTCTTTGTGGCTATAACCTTCAAGTTCGTAGAGATTAAACACAATCCTGTATTTGTCGGGAAGAGATTGTATAATTTCAACTATTTCGGAAGCCTGGAGTTTTTGCAGACCATTTATATGATAATCATGGTCGGATACTTCTATAAGTGGGAGACAATGACGAATTTTTCTTTTGCGGAGAAAGTCAATTGAACTCGCAACAAAAATTCTTCGCATCCATCCTTCAAATGAACCTTCAAAACGAAATAAATTAAGATTGGAATAAACTCTGAGAAATCCATCCTGCAACATATCTTCTGCGTCGCTTTTGTTGGAAGCATATAGTTGGCAAACCGAGAACATTTTGGTCCTGTACTTTCTGTAAAGGAGATCCTGCATTCGCTTGTTCCCCCTGATACAATGCTGTACCAGTTCCTTTTCAGGGATCAGGTATTTTTCTGTTTTCATTGGTCTGGGATTAAAGGGCTTTTAACGGATCATGGATCTATAGACACTAGAAACAACTATGTTGAAATTCTTTTTTCATCAAGGATTTTATCGAGCACACGATCTAAATTTTTCAGATCATCTCCATCTTTCGGGATGAATTCAAACACACCATTTTCAAAGGCATTTATTTTTGTATGCGGATCGCGCTGTGCAGAAATCATTACGACATATATATCCTGATCAATCGACTTAATTCTCTTCAGTAATTCAATTCCATTTATCTCCGGCATATCATGATCTATCAAAACAATATCGGGACTAAATGAAAATTGATTCAAACATTCTCTTCCGTTTTCAAATAAACGAAGTTCACGAACGCCTTTATTGATTAGAAACTGTTCATAGAGTGCGAGACAAAATGAATTGTCGTCCACTACAAAAACTTTCAAATTGCAACTTTCCAAGGTGGTAACGTTTTAGCAAAACACCACGAATGCCATACCACAACGAATACTGCAAATAATTACCTGGTGATTAAGAAGTTAAGAAACCAGTGACGAAGAGCATCTTCTTTTTCTTGGAAGCTTTTTCCGGGAGTTGGAATAAACTGGTTCAACATTGATTCTTATCTGGACTCTTTGCCTTCGAGAATATTGCATGCTTCGAGAGAGCCCAATCTGAATCTAAATGGTACGAAAGTATGCTTCTCTATAACTCTTTCCTGTCTGCAGAAAAAGCCCAATTGTTTCACGTAAAAATCGGGTTTCAGAATGCTCACAGGCCGAAATATGAAGGAATTACCCGGATTAACGGACTTTTGAGACTCTTGAAAAGGATATTTTAACGAATTGGCCCATTTCAATGAAACACTTGACAGTACTGGGTTTGATAAGATTTTGGTCTGGCCGTTTAGGTCTATTTTCCAAAAAAATGTTAAGGCAACAATAAAAACCCAAATACGTTGTGCCATCTTAATTGCTTTTGTATGTAAATTTACGGCCTGATTTTTGTGGTTGCGCCGCTCCTATTAAAAAAATTTGGGGCGGAGGCTTAATCCCTGATTTAATTATGGCCCTGAGTCAAAGTTTACAGCAAAAACTCCTCCAGAAGCTCTCGCCTCAGCAGATTCAACTAATGAAGCTGTTGCAGGTTCCTACTGCTAACCTGGAGGAGCGAATCAAGGAAGAGCTTGAGGAGAATCCTGCATTAGAAGCGACAGAAGATACGCATGAAGAACATGAGGATGACCAGAAAGACGAATTTGAAAATGAAGATGAAGAATATGAGCTGGATGGCAGTGAAGACGAATATGAAAATCTCGATATCAGCGAATATGTGAGTGACGATGATGACGTGGCTGATTATCGACTCCGCGATGATAATTACCCCGAAGTTGACGAGAAGAGATCCCTGCCTTTTCGACTTGAGACAAGCTTCCACGATTACTTACTGGAACAGTTGAGCATGCTCAATCTGAATGAAAAAGAAAAAAAGATTGCTGAGCAAATTGTGGGTAGCATTGACGATGATGGTTACCTGAGAAGAGAACTCAGCGCAATCGCAGATGATTTGGCTTTCCGTCAAAATGTAACAGCTAGCGAAGAAGAGATTGAAAAGCTAATTCTTCAAATACAAAAATTCGAACCTCCCGGAATTTGTGCGCGTAGCCTGCAGGAATGCCTGCTTCTCCAATTGGAAAGAAAAAGAGAAGAAGGAAGAGAAGTTAAAATTGCTATTGATATTCTTGAAAAATACTTCGACGAATTCACAAAGAAACATTACGAAAAAATTCAGCGCGGATTAAATCTCACTGATGATGATTTGAAAGATGCCATCAGTCAGGTTATTAAACTTAATCCAAAGCCCGGCGGTAATGTTGGTGAATCTAATAAAGGAGAGAGTTATATTATTCCCGACTTCTTCATACACAACAACGGAGGTGTTCTGGAATTAACACTCAATTCAAAAAATGCACCTGATTTGCGAATCAGCGAAGGGTATAAGGATATGTTGAAGGCTTACGATAAGGGAAGCAAAAAGGATAAGCGTCAAAAAGAAGCAGTTCTCTTTATCAAACAAAAAATAGATGCCGCGAAATGGTTCATTGATGCCATTAAGCAAAGACAAAATACTTTGTATACTACGATGCATGCCATCATGGATTATCAAAAAGAGTTTTTCAGAACAGGCGATGAAACTACTTTAAAGCCCATGATCCTTAAAGATATTGCTGAAATAACAGGACTTGATATTTCTACCGTGAGTCGTGTTGCGAATAGTAAATTTGTTCAAACAGAATTCGGAACTTACAGATTAAAATATTTCTTTAGCGAATCACTGAGTACAGAAAGTGGCGAAGAAGTTTCAACCAGGGAAGTAAAGAAAATTTTGAGTGATATGGTTGAAGGAGAAAGCAAGAAAAAACCTTTAAGTGATGAGAAGCTTACTGAAATGCTTCAGGAAAAAGGTTATAATATTGCGCGCAGAACTGTTGCTAAATACAGGGAACAATTAAATATACCGGTGGCCAGGCTAAGAAAACAATTATGAGTAGTTACAGCTATCAATCATCATATTCCCAACCTGACCAATTGATGTCGCCGACCGTTTCAACTCCTGCCAGGATATTTGCCGGATTTTTTTCCTTCTTATTTCATCCCCTGTTAGTGGGATTGCTAATGAATGCCTACGCGATTTATTTGAATCCTGTTTTTTTTGTGGGTTTCAGCGGCGCAGTAAAATTGCAGGCATTGCTTATTTATTCATTCAACGGAGTATTTCTTCCATTGTTTGCCGTCTTGCTTTGCAAGGGTTTAGGCTTTGTAAAATCAATTTACCTGCGCACACAAAAAGACAGAATTTTCCCTTACACAATTAGCATCGTTTGTTTCTTCTGGACCTTCTATGTTTTCAGAAATATGAACGGCATGCCACTCATTCTGGCCAGAATAAGTTTGGGAATTTTTCTTGCAACAAGCCTCGCGTTTATTTTCAATATATTCTTTAAGATCAGCATGCACGCAATTGGGGTCGGTGGATTATGCGGAATGTTTGTTGCTTTAATTTATTCCGATGCGGGTATACCTGGCCTGGGTTTACCTTTGATTCTTTCGATTTTAATTACGGGGATTGTTTGTACTTCGCGATTAATGATTTCCAGCCACAATTACGGTGATATTGTAACCGGATTTCTTCTTGGAGTTTTTTGCCAGTTTGTAGCTGCTTTGATCATTGCTTAATTTCGCGCCTGCCTACCGGCCTTGCTTCGCTGACCGCGTGCGCTAACCTGTGTGCCGAAGCGATAGCGAAGATACAAGCTATAGCGGTGGCGCAAGCTTCGCGAAGGCGAGCAGGCAGGCAAAGACGCCGAAGTACGCAAAGACACAAACCTCCTTCGTCACAATATTTGTGACTTCGGCGGTCAGAGTAAAAAGAAAGCCCAGTCTCCGTAGCAGACCGGGCTTCAACCTAACCATTCTTACATCCCACCTTTAACCGTTAAGAAGTTTAGAGTATTTCAAGTATCTCTTGTCAGGAGAATAGATAAAAAGGCAGGTGCCATCTTTTATGGCGTCAATAATTTCCTTATGTTCATTCATTGGGAGTGCAGGGCATCCAAAGCTTCTTCCCAAATGACCTCTGGCATTAATAAAATCTTCTTCTGCATAATCGGCTCCATGCACCACGATGTTTCTCCGAAGGGCTTTATCATTAATTCCCCTTTCAATCCCCTGAAGTCGGAGAGAGAATCCGTTATCACCATTGTAGGTGTTTTGTGTGACATAAAAACCCAAACTACTTTTGTTAGAAGAAGGATTATTTGAAAACCACTTGGCATAATCCATTCCTGAATTTCTGCCATGCGCAACGCGCGTATTAAATAAGAGTGTATAATTTTTAAGATCGATTACGTAAAATCTTTTTTCACGTGATGATTTAGAAAAATCTGCGATTGACAAAATACTATCAGCGCTGAGCAAACCTCTTTTCATTAATTTATCGAATCCTTTCATCGCCAATTCAAGCACACGTTTTTCCAATCCAAATTTGTTTAATTGGATGCTGTCGTAAATCTGGCTTACATAAGCCGCTTTAGAATTGAGATCAGATTTTACAGGAATTTTATAAATGACGGGAGTAAGATCCGCAACCGATCCGGTTGGTATTTTGTTACCGGCCAGGAAGACTGGCACAGACGCAAATAGCGTGAACGCTAGGATATTGGATACGGAATTGGATTTCATTGAGAAAAAATTTCCAAACATCTTTAAAACGATTTTTAGGTAAGGATATTGTTAATATGACTAAAAAACCAACTAGCCCTGACTGTTAGTTGGTTGAAATCTAATTTATAAATTCAGACTATAAAATTTGCTCAAATACTTTGCTGCAGAGACTTCCGCCATATACGAATTTTTCACGCAATGACCATTTTATAAATCTCTCTTTCAGAAGGGCAATTAACTTAAGATATAAACTCGTCTCTAAATATAAAAACTTTTAACATTAGTTCAAATCCCGGCCTAAAGTTTTACGAGTGAGTGGAAGGCTGCAAAGATAAGTAAAAAGGCCCATGGGATGGGCCTTTGGCTGCAATAAAATCTTAAAAATTCCAAATACTTGTCGAGACTCTAATCTTTTGATTTCCAGATTTTGAATCCTGCTAACAAATGTCAATTAGGAATTATTTGATCAATTTTGCGGAGAAATATTGTCATAGCTAATCATCCACTGGATCCCAAATTTGTCTGTGACCATTCCAAAGTAAGAACCCCAGAATTGTTTGGACATAGGCAGGGTGACCTTACCTCCTTTAGAAAGAGCGCTGTGAATTTTATCGGCCTCGGCTTCTGAATCTGTATGAATCGCCAAGTGAATATTGTTGCCAACAACTACTTTTTGCCCCATTGATTCTGTTGCATCTGTTGCCATCAACACAGTTCCTTTACCAACCGGAAGCGAAATATGCATCAGCTTATCAAGATCCTGCGGTGGTGTTTTTCCAGCTTCAGGTGTGTCTTTAAATCTCATAAGCATCGCGAAATCTCCGCCGAAAACTGATTTGTAAAAATTGAATGCCTCCTCAGTATTGCCCGGGAAATTGAAATAAGGATTAATTGAAATCATCTCTAATTTTTTTAATGGTTATAAAATAATTTCTGGTCTGTTAAAGATTTTTGATATCGCTAATCAGGATTGGAATGCCTCTGCTAAAGAGATGCAAATTGCTTTTGAAACTACGTACAATAGCACCCGGAAATTTCTCTGCATAAAAATTCAAATGGTTGAAGGGAACTACTTCGTCATTCAAGCTATGATAGAGATAAATTTTGCCTATTGAAGGAAGTGCGGCCACAAAATTTTTATTTAGCACAAATTCATGAACCTTCCAGTCTTTTATACCAAAGAAAGGAGCAGCAACAAGGAATAATCCTTCAATATTTTTGGAACATCCTTCTTCACTGAGATATTTTATCAATACTGATCCCCCAAGTGAATGACCGATCAAAATCAAAGAGCTGCCGAGGGATTCCATTTCCCGATTAATGAGTTGCTTCCAGTCTTCATAGTGTGGATTTTCAGGGTCCGGCATTTGCGGGTATCTGAGATCATATTCATGGCCAAGCTCTGATTTAAGATAGCCAACCAGGTCATTACTTCCTTCATGCGGACCCTGTGACCCACCACTATGAATAAAGAGAATTTGCTTTTTCATAGTCAAATCAGTTCCGGTCGATATTTCATTCCTCCTGTTCTGCATTTACAATACAAATCTAATTTCCCCTTTTGGTTAATTCCGGGTGCGAATACGCCAATTAAAGGGGTTGATTGCGATTTTGTTCTTGCTTAAATTTGGATTATGAAACATATATCCATTTTGGTGCCCGAGGGCGCTATGCTTGCGAATATCGAAGGACCCCGACAGTTATTCTCCTGCGTCAATGAATACATGAAAAGCATGGGGAATGACCCTTTGTTCAAAATTGAACTGGTCGGTTTGCATAAAAATACTCCACTTAATGATGGACAATACACCGTACGTCCCGATCACATGGTTGGAGAAATTTCAAAAACAGATTTGATAATTGTTCCTGCAATTGATGGCGATATGCAAAAAAATGTGGAGAACAATAAAGGATTTGTTCCCTGGATGATTGAACAATACCATCAGGGTGCGGAGATTGCAAGTTTATGCGTGGGTGCTTTTTTACTCGCCTCAACGGGTCTGCTCAACGGAAGAAAATGCGCAACGCACTGGATGTTTGCAGAGCAATTTCGACAAATGTATCCCGAAGTAGATTTAGTGGTTGAAAAAATTATCACTGATGAACACGGAATTTATTCCAGTGGAGGAGCATTTTCCTATCTCAATCTCATTTTATACCTCATAGAAAAATATGCCAGTCGTGATCTGGCACTTGTTTGTTCAAAAATATTTCAGATTGATATTGACAGAAAAAATCAATCCCCTTTCATGATTTTCCGCGGACAAAAAGATCACGAAGATGAACCTATAAGAAGAGCACAGGAATTCATCGAAAAGAATTTCCAGGAAAAAATAACTGTAGAACAACTCGCCTCCATGATTGCTGTTGGCCGGAGAAACCTGGAACGTCGTTTTAAGAAAGCAACTTCCAACACTGTCGCTGAATACATTCAACGCGTAAAAATTGAAGTAGCCAAGATGAGTTTGGAATCTTCGGGCGACAATGTGAATGAAGTAATGTACAAGGTTGGATATTCGGACACCAAGGCATTCCGATCCATTTTCAAAAAAATTACAGGTCTATCTCCCGCCCAATATCGAAACAAGTTTCAAAGAGCCATAGCAGTTTAAGATAACTGTTTAAAACAGTCCCAAACGCCAATACAACGCTGGTTGCATTGGCATATTTATTAATTTAATATCCCGGCTTTCTTTTGCAGATTGGTCGATAAATTTTCAGGTCTTGTCTCAAATAAAATTTCCTAAGGCTTAGTGTCAATAGATTTAGTAATAGTTTCGGCTATTCTTTCGTACCCACCTTATTTGTAACTCAACTTTTGCAGTTAAAACAATCTAACAATGAAACAGGCAATCTATTTGGCGGCCCTCGCATTGGTTTCACAAACTTTGGTCGCTCAAAAAAAATGGAGCGAAGACTCCAAAGGCAGCTTTAATGTGGTAGTGAATAAAGGAGGTCAAACTCTTGGCTACTCGCCGGAATCCGGAGTGAAAATCCTTACGGTAGATGGATTTGCATTTAAAGATTTGAACAAAAATGGTAAGCTTGATAAGTTTGAAGATTGGCGTTTATCTGCAGACGTTAGAGCAAGGGACTTGGCTTCCAAACTAAGTATAGAAGAAATTGCCGGATTAATGTTGTATTCAGCACACCAAATGATTCCAGGTCGTAATCCTGGTTTTATGGGTGGCACATATGGTGGAAAACCTTTTAAAGAAGGTGAGACGGATCCAAGCGATTTGACAGATCAACAAAAAAAGTTTTTGTCTGAAGACAATTTGAGACATGTTTTAATAACCTCAGTTCAATCACCAGAAATTGCTGCAAAGTGGAATAATAAATTACAGGCGTTTTGTGAAACACTAGGAAAAGGGATTCCTGCAAACAACAGTTCTGATCCCAGGCATGGTACGAGAGCAAAAGCAGAATATGATGCGGGAGCCGGAGGAGAAATTTCTATGTGGCCCAGCTCGCTGGGAATGGCTGCAAGTTTTGATCCTGCTCTCGTTGAGAAGTTCGGGCATATAGCCGCAACAGAATATCGAGCTCTTGGAATTACTACGGCACTTTCACCGCAGGTTGATATCGCTACCGAACCCAGATGGGCAAGGTTCAGTGGAACATTTGGCGAAAGTCCAATGTTATCAGCAGCCATGGCAGCAGCATATTGTGAAGGATTTCAAACTTCAACAGGTAAGAAAGAAATCGCTGATGGATGGGGCTACGGGAGTGTGAACGCTATGGTGAAGCACTGGCCGGGAGGAGGCTCTGGTGAAGCAGGTCGCGATGCGCATTATGGTTATGGAAAATATGCAGTTTATCCAGGAAAAAATTTTGAAGCAGGCATGATTCCATTTACAGAAGGTGCATTCAAACTTCGTGGCAAAACAAATATGGCTTCTGCGTTGATGCCCTATTATACTATTTCGTGGAATCAGGATATAAAATATCATGAAAATGTTGGCAACAACTACAACAAGTATATCATTACCGACTTGTTGAGAAACAAATATCATTATGATGGAGTGGTGTGTACTGACTGGCTGGTTACGGGCGACCATAAAGCAATCGATAATTTCATAAATGGAAAACCATGGGGGGTAGAAAATCTTTCCATTGCAGAAAGGCATTATAAAATTCTGATGGCGGGTGTTGATCAATTCGGAGGAAACAATGATGCTAAGCCCGTACTGGAAGCATATCAAATGGGAGTGAAAGAATTTGGAGAAGCAAAAATGAGAGCAAGGATGGAACAATCAGCCGTAAGATTGTTGAAAAATATTTTTAGAACCGGCCTGTTCGAAAACCCATATTTAGATCCCCAGCAAACAAAAGCAATTGTTGGCAAACCGGAATTCATGACTGCAGGGTATGAAGCCCAATTGAAATCCATAGTAATGTTGAAAAACAAAAGCAATGCCTTGCCATTGGCTGGCCGCAAAACAGTTTTTGTTCCAAAAAGATTTTTCCCGGCAAATAAAAGTTTATTCGGCCCTGAAGAGCCTGCGAAAACAGACTATCCTGTGAATATTGAGCAGGTAAAAAAATATTTCAACGTTACTGATAATCCTGATGAAGCGGATGCAGCGCTGGTTTTTATTCAAAATCCAAATGCTGGTGCGGCTATGGGTGGGGGTTATGATAAGGAAGACGTAAAAAAAGGCGGCAATGGATATATCCCAATTAGTTTGCAATATGGTTCATATACAGCTACAGACGCAAGGGAAACAAGCATTGCAGGAGGTGATCCATTGGAAACTTTTACAAACAGAACTTATAAAGGCAAAACTGTTACTTCTGCAAACTATACCGATGCGGAACTCGTGGCAGATACAAAAAACAAAATGAAAGGCAAGCCAGTGATAGTAACGGTAAATATTACCAACCCAATGGTTTTTAGTGAAATTGAAAAAAATGCTTCTGCCATTTTGCTCAGTTTTGGTGTGCAGGATCAGGCAATATTTGATATCATTTCCGGCAAAGCCCAACCTTCTGCACTGTTACCAATGCAAATGCCAGCCGACATGAGTACGGTTGAAAAACAGGCCGAAGACGTTCCCTTCGATATGAATTGTTACAAAGATTCAGAAGGTCATGTATACAATTTCGCCTTCGGCATGAATTGGAAAGGTGTAATCAAAGACGCTCGCGTCACCAGGTTCCGCAAATAGCGTCTTAGCGTGAAGTCTTAATAGAAAAATTGTTCGAGGACGATTTGTCCATCTTTTACTTCGTAAAGCATGATTTGATTGATTAGAACTCTTCCATGAGGTTCTACAGTCAGATCTTTTACTCTTACAACTGCAAAATGATTTCCAGCCACTATTGGTTCGGAAGTATGTAAGCTGTGAACCTGTTGAATACGGCTTACAAAATCAACTGCTTTATTACTTACAGCAGCGAACCCTTCTGCATTGGGGAAATAGGGAGAATTTGGCGGTTCAATACTTCTGACATTCTCAGCAAAAAATTCATTTTGAATATCACGCCATTTTTCCTGTTGTGCAAGTTCGTTGAACCTATCTGCGACTTCCTGAGTTGTAAGCACTCTTGTTTTTTCCTGTATCATATTTCTATTCTTTTAAGTGATTGAATAAATGCATTTTCAATGAATAAAATTATTGTCTAAATATTGCTGGAACAGGGTGTCAAATGGACTTTATAGCGGGTCATTTTAGACCCGCAGGTTGAAAGTTGAATACTGGATGTTGAAGGTTTGTCAAAGGTTAAAAGTTATGCGTTCAGAGTTCAAGATGATTTTGTCTAAGTACTCTATACTAAGTACTCAGTACTTTAACTTTTGCGTCTTTACGCGAAGCCTTCTAAAGTTCTTTTATCTTGATATTCCTAAATGAAATTCCTTTTAACCAGGCCTGCAAAGCAATATGACCTTTTGTTTGTTTACCGTATTGGGGAAATACTTTAAATCCGCTTTGCGCTACCATTTCCGGCCATTCGGGCGATTTAAAATCTTGCTGCATCGTTAAAACTCCATTCAAATAAAACTCCACTTTTCCATTCACCTGCTTAATTCTTGATTGGTTCCATTCCCCGGCTGGTTTTGTTTCTGCGGAATCTTTTAGCGGTTCAAATCCAAACATGGATCCACTCCTTTTGGAACGAACTGCATAATCCTGATTGGATTTTTCGAGTAACTGGTATTCCGGTCCGGATGCCCATGCTGTTGGAATATCCGGTCTTTCCACAACATCTATAAATACGCCGCTATTCCCAGCTTCCGCTATTTTCCATTCGAATTGTAAATCGAAATTTTCGTACACTTTATCAGTTACTAAATCTCCATGCTCCAGAGAATCGTTTGTGTTGTTTGCATTGCAATAAATCTCACCATCTTTCACGATCCATATCGAAGCGATTTCGCCCTTGTTATATAAATGCCAGCCTTTTTTAGAGTGACCATCAAAAAGCAAAACCCATCCGTCCTTCTTTTCTTCATCGGACAATTGATTATTTTCCTTTTTTGATTTTATGCAGGAGCTCATCACTATTCCTATAAGACAAATAATTCCAAAATATCTTTTCATGATATCAGGTGTAAATTATTTTTCAATTTAGGTGATGATGAATCGATGACAAAAAATAGTTGGAGATTAAAATTTGGGATATTGGATATGGGATAGTTTAGAAT
>PSRI01000108.1 GCA_003175935.1 Bacteroidota bacterium | reverse complement strand
CGGGAAGACAGGATTCGAACCTGCGACCCCCTGGTCCCAAACCAGGTGCGCTACCGGCCTGCGCTACTTCCCGTTATAATGAGAGCGGTGAGGGAGGGATTCGAACCCTCGGTACAGTTTAACCCGTACGGCAGTTTAGCAAACTGCTGATTTCAGCCACTCATCCACCTCACCAAAACCAGCCAATACTAACTGGCGATCCCTTTTTAAGGACGGCAAAAATAGCATGAAAGACCTGAATACCCAAAAAAGAAATTGCTTTGGTTTATAACTCTGTTTATGGCGGTTTTTCCTTTCTGAAGTGTCATTTATAGTACACTTTATTCCTTCACCACAAGCCATATTCATCATGAAAAATGTTCAATTATTAACCAGACAATTTCTGGCAATAGTGTTGGCATTTTTGATTGTCGCCATCATTTCTTTTGGATGTAACCAAATGAACAATCAACCCCAAGCATCGGGCGATTCAACTGCAACGCCCGGCTTCAAGGGTAAAATGGAATTAGATGTGCGGAATTCAACGGCCGACTGGACACCATATATTCCCAAAAAAGCACCCGCAGGGGCTCCAAATATTCTCTTTGTGCTGTACGATGATACTGGTGAGGGCGCCTGGTCAACTTACGGAGGTGCTATCAATATGCCAACACTTGACAGCCTTGCAGCAGTAGGTCTAACATATACACAATGGCATACCTGTGCACTTTGTTCACCCACTCGTTCAACAATTCTTACAGGGAGAAATCATACATTAAATGGAATGGCTGCTATTACCGAAGCTGCAAATGGTTTCCCTGGAGCGAGTGGCCGAATTCCACTGGAATGTGCCACGCTTGCAGATATAATGCGCGACAACGGATGGAGTACATTCTGGCTTGGAAAAGATCACAATGTAGCAGAACAGGATGTTGCAGCAGGGGCGGGTCGTACACAATGGCCATTACAAATGGGCTTCGATCGTTATTATGGTTTTTTAGGTGGAGAAACTAATCAATGGTATCCCGACTTAGTAAAGGATAATGATTTCATCGAACCTCCTTATAGTCCTGAACAAGGATATCACTTATCAAAAGACCTCGCCGACAATGCAATCAAAATGATCAGTGATCAAAAATCAAGTAATCCTTCCAAACCATGGTTTATGTGGTTTAATCCCGGAGCCAATCACGCACCGCATCAGGCACCCGCTGATTACATCGCGAAATACAAAGGCAAATTTGATGAAGGATATGAAGCGTACCGCAGTTGGGTTTTGGAACGCATGATTGCAAAAGGTATATTACCTCAAGGCACAAAACTCACTCCAATCAATCCGATGCCAAAAGACGTTGCCAATCCTGCAGATGAAGTGCGTCCGTGGAATTCTCTGAGCGCGGATGAAAAGAAATTATTTGCACATATGGCTGAAGTTTACGCGGGCTTTTCCGAATATACCGATGCTCAGGTTGGAAGAATCATTAATTATTTAAAAGAATCTCATCAGTTTGATAATACAGTTATTTTTTATGCTGCGGATAATGGTGCATCAGGCGAAGGCAGTCCGAGTGGTTCTGTAAATGAAAACAAATTTTTTAATGGCTATCCTGATGATATCAGTGAAAATATGAAGTATCTAACCAAACTCGGTAGTCCCGACACTTATAATCACTACCCAACAGGATGGGCCTACGCCTTTTCTTCTCCTTATCAAATGTTCAAACGCTATTCGCAATACTCAGGTGGAACTGCCTGTCCACTTGTTATTTCATGGCCTAAAGGAATTAGTGCAAGAGGAGAAATAAGAAATCAATATCATCATTCAGTAGATATTGTTCCTACAATTTTAGAAATATGCGGATTGAGTATGCCCGATGTTTATCGCGGAGTCAAACAATACCCTCTGTCTGGTGTATCAATGAAATATACTTTTGCTGCCAAACCAAACGACCCAACTCAAAAGCACGTTCAATATTATGAAATGCTGGGAACACGCGGCATATGGAAAGATGGATGGAAAGCATCCGCCATACACGCACCGCTGACTGGCAAAGGTCACTTTGATAAAGATGAGTGGCAATTATATCATACAGATGTTGACAGGTCTGAATCGACTGATCTTGCAAAAGAAAATCCAGGAAAATTAAAAGAATTGCAGGATTTGTGGATGGAGGAAGCGAAGAAAAACTTTGGACTTCCTCTGGATGATCGTACAGCTATTGAACAGTTGGGAGTGGAGCGTCCGGCACAGGAACCACCAAGAGACAGATATATTTATTATCCTGGAACAGAACCAGTGCCTGAAGGTGTTGCGGCAAATATTAGAGGACGTTCTTATAAAATTTTAGCGAATGTTGAATTAGATCCAAATGCATCTGGAGTAATTTTTGCACATGGCTCAAGATTTGGTGGACACTCACTCTTCATCAAGGATCACAAACTTTATTATGTATATAATTTTCTGGGAATAAAACCGGAACAGGTATTTGTATCGGCACCACTCAAGCCCGGGAAATATACATTTGGTGTAGAATTTACAAGAGACTCTGCCGGAAAAAATGGTGAATCAATCGGTACTTTAAAGTTATATGTAAATGACCAGGTAGTGAAACAGGGTACCATGCGGGCACAATCTGGAAAGTTTACACTTTCAGGGGATGGTTTGTGTGTAGGATATGATAGTGGCGACGCAGTAAGCAATCTTTATACAACACCGGGAACATTTAAGAATGGGAAGATTCAATTTGTGGGTGTAACTGTCGAAGGAAAATCATACGAAGATCTGCAAGCTGAAGCAAAAAGAGCTATGATGGCGCAATAAGTATCGTAACATGTATCGTGACAATTATTAAAGTCCCGGTTTCCACCGGGACTTTTTACTTCGCAGGTCTCAAGGGATTTGAAAAAATTTCTTAATCAACAACTTTAAACTGGCAGGCTCCATACCAGGTATTGCCGGTCCACAAACCCACATTGTAATTTCCCATTCCCAGGGCACTTGGGTATATTCAATCGTTGCACTGCTTGGAAATCCACTCACATTTAAGGCGGTTTAAAACTGGTAACAAGTCTGATTCAATGAGAAGGTTCAATCAGGTCCCAAAGATTTCCATAGAGGTCCGCAAAAACGGCAACTGTACCGTATGTTTCTATGGAAGGTTGGCGGATTATTTCCACATTATGTTCCACGAGATTTTGAAAATCACGTTGAAAATTATCAGTATACAAAAACAGAAATACTCTTCCTCCGGTTTGATTTCCAATCCGGGTAGCCTGTTCAGGGTTGGCAGCTTTCGCCAGTAATAACCTGCAGCCGTTTGATCCCGGCGGAGCAATTACCACCCATCTTTTCGTTTCGCTCAGCACAGTATCCTCGATTAGGCGAAATTTTAGCTTGTTCAGATAAAATTCGATTGCTTCATCGTAATCTTTCACAACCAGGGCCATTTGTGCTATTTCCTGCGGCATAGTTTCAAAGTTTCATTATGAAGGTAAAGGGAATTATAAGTGCGATTTCAGAAAAAATGATGAAAATATTTTGCTTTGAATTTTATTTTCTATATTTACGTAACCAGTTACGTAATTTAATTAGATATGAATTTCTTTAATGAAGTAGGGAAAAAGGGAATCGGCACCCGTTTACGGCTGCTGACAGAAAAAATTACTGAAGATGCCGCGCATCTTTACAAATTGTATAAAGTGGACCTGGAGCCCAAATGGTGGCCCGTTTTTTATTTATTATCTACCAGGGACGAAATGGCCATTACAGAAATCGCCCGTGAAATCGGGCATTCGCATCCTTCAATAAGTAAAATCATTCGCGAAATGTCAGCGAAAGAGTTGGTCATTGAAAAGAAAGACAAAACAGATGGCAGAAGGAATATTGTGAGTTTGTCTAAAAAAGGAAAACAGCTTGTTGAAAAAATACAGGATCAATATAGAGATGTGGATAAGGCAATTGAAGAAATTCTTTCCAAGACAAGAAATAATTTATGGAAAGCAATTGAAGAATGGGAATTCATGCTTGAACAGAAAACTTTGCTGAGAAGAGTAATGGAGCAAAAAAAAATACGGGAGGGAAGTGATGTGGAAATTGTGGAGTACACACCAAAATACCGCAAAGCTTTTAAAGAGTTGAATGAAGAATGGATTTACGCATATTTTGATATGGAAGAGGCAGACAGAAAGGCTTTAGATAATCCCAAAGGGTACATTCTCGACAAAGGAGGATGTATCCTTGTGGCCCTGTTGAATGGAAAACCTGTAGGGGTATGTGCTCTAAAAAAAATGGAGGATCCTGAATACGATTATGAATTAGCAAAAATGGCTGTTTCTTCAGAGGCCAGGGGCAAAGGAATTGGTTGGCTATTGGGTAAAGCGGCTATTGCTAAAGCAAAAGATTTGGGTGCAAAGAGAATTTATCTCGAAAGTAACACAAGACTTGAGGCTGCTATTAATTTATATCACAAAATGGGCTTTCAAAAAGTTGTCGGTCATGCTACACCGTATGAAAGATGCAATATTCAGATGGGACTGTCGATATCCTGATGGCTTTTTTTAGATTAAGATTCAGATTCTTTACCTTAACGTGAGAAGAGTTTCCAGCAGAGATTTTTAGGCGACTCAAATATCATAATGGCAGGAAATAAAAACTATGACGTAGTTGTAGTGGGCTCTGGTCCGAACGGATTAGCAGCTGCAATCACAATGCAGCAGGTAGGCTTATCCGTTTTATTATTAGAAGGCAAATCAGAAATTGGAGGCGGGGTCAGGACTGCTGAATTAACTCTGCCTGGATTTAAACATGATATCTGTTCTGCTATTTATCCGCTTACGGTAGCATCACCATTTTTCAATAAACTTCCACTTAAAGACTTTGGGTTAGAATTTATTTGGCCCACAATTGCAGCCGCACATCCTTTTGCAAATGGGAGTGCTGCTTTTTTTCAGGATTCGGTAGAGTATACAGCGCATGCTCTTAAAGCCGATGAGAAAAATTATATTGACCTGGTTGGATCAGTAGTTGAAGAATGGCCAAAAATTGTAGACGATATTCTCGGGCCTTTACACTTTCCGACTCATCCTTTGGCTCTATCAAAATTTGGATTGAAAGCGCTTCAGCCGTCCACCCGTATTGCAAGAAAATTTTCAACTGAACAGGCGAGAGGTCTTTGGGCAGGAATGGCAGCACATGCGGTACAACCTCTATCGAATATCGCAACAACTGCATTCGCATTGGTATTGATGGCGGCGGGACATTTATATGGATGGCCACTACCACGAGGTGGGGCACAATCTATTTCAAATGCACTGGAAGCTTATTTCATTTCGTTGGGGGGAGAAGTTGAAAAGAATTTTTGGGTGAATTCTCTCGATCAGTTGCCACCTGCAAAAGCAATTCTTTTTGATATTACACCGAAGCAATTAATGCAAATCGCCGGAGATAAATTATCATCTTTCTATCGCTCACAGTTAAGTCGATTTCGCTATGGCATGGGAGTGTTTAAAATTGACTGGGCCCTGGACGAACCTGTACCTTTTCTTTCTCATGCCTGCAGATCAGCGGGTACAGTTCACCTGGGAAATAGTTTTGAAGAAATCGCAAGATCAGAATATGAAACTTCGAAAGGAAAAATTTCAGAAAAACCTTTTGTGCTTTTTGCACAACACAGTGTCTTCGATAATACGAGGGCTCCGCAAGGAAAGCATACTGCATGGGCCTATTGCCATGTTCCCAATGGTTCAACAGTTGATATGACAAACGCGATCGAATCTCAGGTTGAAAGATTTGCTCCCGGATTCAGGGAAACTATTTTAGACCGACATACATTTAATAGTCTGCAACTCGAAGAATATAATCCCAATTATATCGGAGGAGATATCAATGGAGGTATCATTGATATAACCCAATTATTTACACGTCCTGTTCTCAGATGGTCTCCCTATCGTACTTCAAATAAAGGAATTTATCTCTGTTCATCTTCAACTCCTCCCGGAGGCGGTGTTCACGGCATGTGCGGTTATCATGCCGCCAAACGTGCTTTGAAGGATGTGTTTGATATTAGTTTGTAGTTGGTGGTTTGTTGTTTGTAGTTTGTGCCCGCTGCGCCTTCGCGAAGCTTTAGCGAAGCAAGGCCCGTACCGAACGGTACCTGCCCGAATGACTCGTTCAGGCGGGCGTTCGGACGGGGTTTGTTGTTTGTGGTTTGTAGTTGGTGGTTTGTAGTTTGTAGTTGGTGGTTTGTAGTTTGTAGTTTTCTTTGCGACTCTGCGAAACTTTGTGTTTTGGCGTGAAATTAATCGACTGTTAATAGAAGTCGAGGGTTTGTAATTTATTATTCCGTTAATTTGAGCAGAAATTACGACTGATGAAAAAATGGATCCCTAGGAAAATTACCCTTACAGTATTATTATTTTTCACTTTCATTGGAGTGCTTTTCGCCTGGGGTGAATGGGGACATCAACATATTAATCGCGCTGCAGTTTTTGCACTCCCGGAAGAAATGCGGGTTTTTTTTTACAATCACATTGATTTCATTACCGACGAAGCAGTTGTTCCTGACCTGAGAAAATATTCAATCAATGACAAGGCAGAGTTTGCCAGACATTTTATTGACGTGGAAAATTTTGGAAATAATCCTGTCGACAGTCTGCCCCGTACTATGAAAGATGCTTTGGTTAAATATCCAGATTCTTTTCTTCAGCGGAATGGAATTCTCCCCTGGTATATTCAGGATATGATGACAAAGCTGACCACAGCATTTAAAAATCGTCGCACAACAGAAATCATTTTTCTTGCAGCGGATCTTGGCCATTATTTGGGTGATGCAAATATGCCCTTGCATACAGCGGTTAACCATGACGGACAGTTTACGGATCAAAAAGGGATCCACGCTTTTTGGGAATCTCAAATTCCAGAACTCTTTGGCAACAACTATAATTTTAACACGGGTCCAGCGCTCTATATAAATGATATTCAAAAAGAAACTTTTCGGATCATTGCTGATAGCCATGGAAATATTGATACGTTGCTTTCAATTGAAAAAAATCTCAAAGCATCTTACGATAAAAGCAAAATGTATGTTTTAGATTCTGCCGGAAATATTACAAGAAACAAATTCAATCAACCGGTTCACACTTACGAATATGCGAAAGCTTATCACGATGCCCTGCATGGAATGGTTGAGCGACAATTGAGGAAAGCAATTACTGCAACGGCAAATTTCTGGTACACAGCCTGGGTAAATGCAGGGAAGCCAAATCTCAATGATCTTGATTCCAGGGAAATGACGGACCGAAACGAAAAAAACCTCAATAAAGAATATAAGCTTTGGGAAAAAGGAAAATTATTTGGTTTCAAAACAGATAAAGAATTTTGACGATAAATCAGCAACATGCCAACCTGGTTATTTTATGCCCTTTTATCCGCAATATTTGCAGCTCTTACAGCTGTATTTGCTAAGGCAGGTTTGAAAAATGTAAATCCTGATCTTGCCACTGCCATACGAACCGCTATCATCTTAATTATTACCTGGGGCATTGTGATTTATAAAAAAAATCTCTCCGATCTCCCAAATCTTAGCAAAAGCAACTGGTTGTTCCTTACACTTTCTGCTATTGCAACCGGGCTTTCATGGTTATTTTATTACAGGGCTTTACAATTAGGCAAAGTAGGAGAAGTAAGTGCCATTGATAAAGGCAGCCTGGTATTTGCAATTTTGCTGGCTTTTATTTTCCTGAGAGAGCCATTGTCCCCGAAACTCTTGTTGGGAGCGGGCCTCATAGTTGCCGGCATGGTTGTGGTTACACTGAAATAAATGCCGCATAAATCAAAGCGAATGTGATAGTGGTTCACAAGGACAGTAAACAGCGTTTGTAGACCAATCCTATCTTAATCTTCAGTCCATCCTCAGTTTTCTGGGAAGGATGAAGTATTTTACAATCAATAACGCATCTTCCAATATGAATAAAACGATTGTATTACTCGGTGAATATTTGCTTAGGCTCACTCCACCCCATCAGCAAAAAATTATTCAGGCTGATCACCTCGAAATGCATTGGGCAGGATCTGAAGCAAATATTGCTGTCTCGCTTTCCATTTTGGGAGAAAAATGTCTTTATGTTACAGCAATGCCTGGATCTGAGCTCTCTCGTGCTGGAATTTCACAGTTGAATAAATATGGCGTGCAATCAGAAATTATTTCCAAAAATGATTCCAGGGTTGGCATTTATTACTATGAATCTGGAAATGGGGCAAGACCGGGAAGAATTATTTATGATAGAAATTTTTCTGCATTCAGTTCCCTTGCACCCGGAGAAATTGACTGGGATAAAGTTTTCGCCGGAAGCGATTGGTTTCACTGGAGCGGAATAACACCTGCCCTAAGCGCTAATGCTGTAACGGTAACGAAAGAAGCTTTAAAAAAAGCAAAGTCAAAAGGATTAAAAATATCCGCAGATTTTAATTATAGAAGCACACTGTGGAACTATGGAAAAGACCCTTCGGATATCATGCCAGAGTTGCTCGACTATTGCGATGTGGTTTTGGCTGATGTTAACACTGCAAAATTGTATTTTAAAATACAGCCAGACGAAGACAAATTGGTCGAATCGACTTTTGAAATGCTCAAAGAGAAATTGAAATCTGTGAATTCAATTGCGATGACCATGAGAACACAAAATGCTAACGGTAACGTTTACACGGGATATTTTTGGAACAACGGGACTGTAAAAAAATCCAAATCCTATAATCTGGATCACGTTACAGAACGAATAGGCGCAGGCGATGCATTCATGGCCGGACTCATTCATAGCATCAGAGAGGGAGTATCCGAACAGGATATCGTTGAATTTGCGACTGCATGCGGAGTGATGAAACATAGTTTGTCCGGGGATTTTAATATTGCTACCAAAAAGGAAATTATTTCAATAATGGGACAAAGTGGGTCAGGGAAAATTATCAGATAGTATCGAAAAATTATTTTGGGACGATGGATAGAAATGATCATCAAAAAATTATCAGCCAGGTTCAGGAAGAAGGATTTGTGCCGCTTTTCACCCATACCGATGAAGCGGTTTGTAAAGGCGTTTTGAAAGCAAGCTATGATGCAGGAATCAGAATCTTTGAATTCACAAATAGAAATCAAAATTCATTCGATGTATTTATTGAGCTCAGAAAATATGTTGACAGGAACCTTCCAGATATGTTGTTCGGTATCGGCACTATTAAAAATGCTGTAGACGCCGAAAAATTTATTCACGCAGGCGCCGATTTTTTAATCTCACCGCTAATCCTGGAAGAAATACACAAGATGGCAGCCAGGCACAAAATACTATGGATGCCTGGATGCGCAAGCCCTTCGGAAATTGGACTGGCAGAAAATTGGGGAATTAACCTGGTGAAGTTATTTCCAGCAAGACAATTGGGTGGACCCGCGTTTGTGAAAGCAGTCGCGGCTGTTTTTCCAAATATGAAATTCCTGGCAACAGGAGGTGTAGAACCAACGGAAGAAGATATCAAATCATGGTTTGCAGGAGGTGTTACGGCTGTAGGAATTGGTTCGCAACTATTTCCTGCTAATTGGCTCAAAGAAGGAAAATTTGATCTGGTAACCGAACATGTTAAAAAGATTATTCAATATATCAGGAATGCAAAAAACTGATCTAATTTTCCAGCCCCAATTATTTATCTCAACTAGTTTTTGATTGCAAGCGATGCCGGAATTTTTTTCAATGATTCAAACCATGCGCTGGTTCGGTCCTTCCGACCCGGTAAGTCTGAGTGATATTCGTCAGGCGGGTTGTTCTGGTGTTGTTACAGCCTTGCACCATATTCCCAACGGATCGGTATGGACGAAGGAAGAAATTCTGAAAAGAAAAAATGAAATCGAAGCTGCAGGATTAAAATGGAATGTTGTTGAAAGTGTCCCGGTACATGAAGACATCAAAACACAGTCGAAGGGGTTTGAAAAATATCTTACCAATTACCAGGAAACCATACGCAATTTATCTGCCTGCGGCATAAATATTATCACTTACAATTTCATGCCGGTTTTGGACTGGACACGCACTGACCTTGCATACACTGTCGCAGATGGAAGTAAAGCACTTCGATTTGAAAAAGCTGCGTTTGTTGCATTTGATACACTGATTCTGAAAAGACAAAATTCTTTAAGTGATTATTCTGCAAAAGAAATTGATGCAGCTGAAAAGAAATTTGCAGCAATGACCGCCGAAGAAAAAAGACAATTGGAGCGAAATATAATTGCCGGACTTCCGGGAAGTGAGGAAAGCTTCACGCTAAAGCAATTCCAGGATTGTCTGGATACTTATAAAAACATTGATGCAAACGCACTAAGAGAGCATTTGATTTATTTTCTCAAGGCAGTAACTCCGATAGCAGAAGAATGTGGTGTGAAACTGGTCATTCATCCTGACGATCCACCTTTTCCAATATTGGGTTTGCCAAGAGTGGTAAGTACTGCCCCAGATCTTGAAGCTTTATTTGCTGCAGTTCCATCAAATTCAAATGGACTGTGTTTTTGTACAGGTTCTTTTGGTGTGCGTCCAGACAATGATCTCGTTGAAATGGTAAAGAGATTTGGTGAACGCATTCATTTCATTCATCTGCGCAGTACAAAAAGAAATGAGGCAGGAGATTTTTACGAGGATAATCACCTTGAAGGTGATGTGAACATGTACGGGGTAGTCAAAGAAATCATCAGGATTATGCAGAAAAGGAAGTTCTCCATTCCGATGCGGCCAGACCATGGGCATCAAATGCTGGATGATTTGAATAAGAAAACTAATCCCGGATATTCAGGGATTGGACGACTCAGGGGACTTGCTGAATTGAGAGGGTTAGAAATAGGAATTATGAGATCAATTTTTCAGGAATAAATTTTGCGCTTTATCAATGAATACAAAGTATGAAACCAGGTATGCGGTGAGTCCGAATGAAGCCGCAACAATGAATACAATTCAGCTGAGAAATACTTTTTTAGTCAATGAGATATTTCAAGAGGGAAAAATTAATTGGACTTATTCTCATTTCGATCGCTTTATGGTTGGTGGAGCAATGCCAGGCATTGGGAGGCTTTCTCTTGAAGCGATCGACCCATTAAAGTCAGCATATTTCCTCGAGCGTAGGGAATTGGGAATAATCAATGTGGGAAATAAAGGATTGGTAATTGTAGACGGAGAAGAATTTGAATTAGATTTTAAAGAAGCGCTTTATATCGGTAGGGGCCACGCGAAGATTGAATTTTCGAATTCAGACCCTGTTAAATCCGCTAAATTTTATTTAAACAGTGCAACTGCACATGCATCGTATCCGAATAAAAAAATAGCCAGAACGGATGCTGACTCTGTAATAGTAGGTTCTTCCGAAACAGCAAATCACCGGACAGTTAATAAAATGATTGTGGCCTCTGTGGTTAAAACCTGTCAGCTTCAAATGGGATTGACAGAATTAAAACCAGGAAGCATTTGGAATACAATGCCTCCGCACACTCATGACCGCAGGATGGAAGTTTATTTTTATTTCGGACTGCCTGAAGGAAATTCTGTGTGTCATTTTATGGGAACTCCGCAGGAATCGAGACATCTATGGATTCAAAATGAACAGGCAGTGATTGTGCCTGAGTGGTCAATTCATTCAGGAGCGGGTACCAGCAATTATTCATTTATCTGGGGCATGGCAGGGGAGAATCTTGATTATGGTGATATGGACCAGGTGGCGATCAGGGATCTCAAATAGTTTGAAATTTTGTTCTTAAATAATTCACTCAATGAAAAAAATGCGATTGCTTTTTTTATCGGTTTGGATTTGCTCAAATTTATTTGTGGCATCGGCACAAAATACTTTAAGGCCAGATTCGGTCCTAAAGCAAATGACCCGTGTTGCTGACTGGCAATTGTGGAGCTGGGAAAAAGAAGGTATGAGGTGGCCCAAATACGATTGGACGAATGCCGCTTGTTATGCAGGATTTATGGCGCTGAATAAAGTAGCTAACGATTCAAAATATAGCAAAGCCATGTACAATATTGGCAATGCACTCAATTGGAATACTGGTCCCCGCAAAGGAATGGCCGATGATTATTGCGTTGGGCAAATGTATTCACAGATGTATTCATTATTTAAGGATCCCATAATTATTTCTCAATGGCGAATGCAGGCTGATAGTCTGGCCACATTATCACACGAAGAAGGTTTAGAATGGAAAGACAATATTGCATTGAGGGAATGGGGATGGTGTGATGCCTTGTTTATGGGACCTCCGGCTTTGGCTTATCTTTCTTCGGCTACAGGTGACCGTAAATATCTTGATTTGGCAAATAAACTCTGGTGGAAAACCACGGATTATTTATACGATAAAGAGGAACATCTATATTACAGGGATAGCCGGTTTTTTACCCGGCGTGAAGCGAATGGAAAAAAAATGTTCTGGTCGAGAGGAAATGGTTGGGTAATGGGTGGACTGGTTCGGGTTCTCGAAAATATGCCTTCAGATTATTCTGATCGTGGTAAATTTATTCAGCTGTACAGAGACATGGCAGAAAAGATTGCTTCTGTTCAGCATCAGGATGGTAGCTGGCATGCAGCATTATTGGATTCTGTGAGTTATCCTCCAAAAGAAACCAGTGGTACAGGTTTTTATTGTTATGCACTTGCCTGGGGAATTAACCATGGAATTCTTTCTTACGAAAAATATTTTCCTGTTGTTGCAAAAGCCTGGACAGCACTTTCTTCTTCCATTCATCCAAATGGCAAACTGGGTTTTGTACAACAAATTGGAGAAAAACCTGAATCAGTTGATTTCAATAGCACCGAAGTGTATGGTGTTGGGTCGTTTTTACTGGCGGGGTCCGAATTGATAGACCTGTTGATGAAACACTCTGGAAAAAATTATATCTCGATTGAAAATAATACAGGAGTGAATCTGGAAGAAGAGGTAGTCGAAATTCCTTTCCAGAAATTTTCTGAAAAATTTAAGGTGAATAAGGACAAAAAATTCAAAGTTGAAAATGCCATTACGGGTTCTGAAATTCCATACCAATTAGAGTATAAAGGCGAGAAAACTCCTGGAAATATTCTTTTATTAGTTGGACTTGCTCCCGGAGCAAAAAACTATTTGCAGGTATCTGAAACTTCCCCGTCAGCAGTTGAAACAAAAACATACGGTAGATATGTGCCCGAGCGATACGATGATTTTGCCTGGGAAAACGATCGCATTGCTTTCAGAGTTTATGGAACAGCATTGGAAAAGACTAACGAGAATGCATATGGTATAGACGTTTGGAGCAAAAGAACTCCGGCGCTACTGATAGACAAATGGTATAAATCCGGAGATTATCATGTTGATCATGGAGAAGGTCTCGACCTTTATCACGTGGGTTTTACTTTGGGTGCTGGCAATTCGGCGCCATTTGTCAATGACTCCATTTATTATTCAAAAAATTATCGCCGTTACCAGGTTCTGGATAATGGTCCGCTTAGAACAAGTTTTAAACTTGAATACGATTCCTGGAATGCTAATGGAATTGCTGTGAGCAACTCAAAAATCATTTCATTGGATGCGGGTTCGCAATTGAATAAAATCGAAGTAACCTATAATTTCAAATCGGATAAACCACTTCCGATTGCTATTGGAATTGTAAAACGCGCCGGGAATGGTAATATCTGGATTGATGAAAAGAATTCCATTGTAGGTTACTGGGAACCGGCAACAGGTAAAGACGGTACAATGGGAATTGGTACTATTGTCGAATTACCTGCAACTTTCCGTACCACCAGCAATCATTTGCTCACAATATTAAATTCAACTCCGAGCAAAGCGATTACGTACTACTCTGGCGCTGCGTGGGACAAAGCAGGCATTATCAAAAATCAGCAGGACTGGTTTAATTATTTAAGAGATTTCAAAATCAAAATCGATAATCCCATTTCAATAACCTGGTAAAAAATAGCGTCTTGGCGCATCTTCGCGCCTTAGCGTGAAATCTTTAAATTTTATTTAGATGTCGGTACTTGACCTTTTTAAGTTAGACAATAAAATCGCGCTGGTAACCGGTTGCAACAAGGGCCTTGGAAAAGCTATGGCAATCGCTTTAGCAGAAGCTGGAGCTGATATCATTGGCGTGTCAGCGTCGCTTGAATTGCAGGGGAGTGATGTAGAGAAAGTTGTAAAGGCAGCAGGAAGAAAATTTCATGCTTTTCAATCAGACTTTTCAAACCGTGATGATCTTTATCGATTTATCCGCATGGTTCAACAGGATTTTACGACTATCGATATCCTGGTGAATAATGCAGGTACCGTATTACGTAAACCTGCAGCCGAACACCCGGACGAATACTGGGACAAAGTAATTGCAGTGAATGAAACCGCCCAGTTTATTTTAGCACGCGAATTTGGAAAGGATATGTTGAAAAGGGGAAAGGGTAAAATAATTTTTACGGCTTCAGTGCTCACGTTCCAGGGAGGGATAAACATACCGAGTTATGCGGCGAGCAAGGGAGCAATCGGCTCTCTTGTAAAAGCACTTTCTAATGAATGGGCCGCCAAAGGAGTGAATGTGAATGCGATTGCTCCAGGGTATATCTCGACCGATAATACCGCACCCCTTATTGCAGATCCTGCAAGGAACAGGGCCATACTGGAACGCATACCTGCAGCAAGGTGGGGAGAACCCTCAGATCTTGCCGGCGCGACCGTATTTCTCGCTTCGGCAGCTTCCGATTATATGCACGGAACCATCATATCTGTTGATGGAGGTTGGTTGGGTAGGTAATGATTTGCTAAGGTCAAATTGCTATCGGATTTAAATTTTAATTGGAAAATAATATGGTTATAATCCGAAAGAAAATAGGCCTTCAAATCTATTTCAAGAATGCTGTATACTATGATTAGGAATCTCAATAACTAAGACGGAAAGAGAAAGAGAAATAGAGCGAAGAACAAAGACAGAAGGAGAAAGAGAAATAGAGCGGAGAGCAATGACAGAAGGAGAAAGAGAAATAGAGCGAAGGCAAAGACAGAAGGAGAAAGAGAGTGAAGAGCGATAGTGCATTCTTTCTCTTTTCTTTTTATGCCTTCAAACACTCCTTCTCCTTCTCCTTCTCTTTCTCTTTCTCTTTCTCTTTCCGCTTCTCTTTCTGTTCTCTTTCTGTTTCTCTTTC
>PSRI01000214.1 GCA_003175935.1 Bacteroidota bacterium | reverse complement strand
CGAAGGTGATCGCAAAAAAAGATTTTGTTTGGGAGTTGCAGATTATCCGAGCTCCCCACAAGTGGAGCTAGTACATGGGATGTGAATAGAAAGAAAATAAAATCGCGTTTTTTGACCTCACAAAATTCATGAACGAATAGATCATTTCGCGCTTAGGTAAAATTAGATCAATCTTGAATTACTGTTGATCGATTCGATTCTTCGCATATTCATCTTTGTACTCCCATTTCCATCTGCGGTGACTCCACAAATAATTATCCGGCTTTTGCCGGATTTTTTCTTCCAGGTAAGAAATAAAATCGCGTGTTAGTTTCCCCGTAGGTAAGGATCGGGGATCCGTTGATATCAACTCAAGTTCTGCTGTGTAATAACCTCTTTTCACTTTGGAAAATGTCCCAAACACAACAGCGGTATTGTGATATTTCGCACCTTTTTCCGGTCCCGTAACAAATGGTGCCAACTTGCCAAAAAAAGGAAGCCAGTAAGCATGGTTGGGATCGCCGGGACTTTGATCTGCTACCAGTGCAAGGGTATACTGTTTGCCATCAACTTTTTCTTTAAAATCATTTCTGAAATGAGTTGCGGAAACTAAAATTGTTCCATACCTGCTTCTGAGTTTTTTAAATATTCTTTCAAGAGCGTCATTGGCGATTGGCATGTACACTACAACGAGCGGCGATTGCATGATTCTTGAAATGCCATAGTTGATCATTTCCCAGTTGAAATGATGTCCGCCATGAAGCTGCACATTCTTACCCTCGGCATACAATTGATTGAGAATTGAAACGTCGGCCTTAAATCTTTTTGCAAAATTCTTATCGCTGATAGACAGTAATTTGATCGCCTCAATAAATGTATCAATGAAATTGTGGTAGAATTTTTTCTCAATTATTTTTCTTTCCTCTACCGATTTTTCAGGAAAAGCAATTTCAAGATTTTGTTTAACCACTTTTCTTCGGTATCCAAGAATGTAATAGATTAAAACATAAAGACAATCCCCAATAAAATACAAAACCCTCCAGGGCAATAGAGAAACAAGATATAATAGTCCGTATATCAAATAATACATGGCGGCAAAGGTAAACCTTCAATGTTGAAAGTTGAAAGTTGAAGGTTGAACGTTAGTTAAAAGTTCAGCGTTCAGAGTTTATGGTTTGTAGTTTGTGGCTTGTGGTTTTGTCTAAGTACTAAGTACTAAGTACTCTATACTATATTTACAAAACAATATTCTGAACAATATTGCTCTTGCCTGGATAATCTGTATTGTAATGTAGCCCGCGACTCTCATGTCTGAATTGCGCTGATTTCACAATCAGGTAACCGACAGTAATCATATTTCTCAACTCGCAAAGTTGTGGTGATACTTCAGTGGATTTGTATAAATTTTCAGTTTCTTCATGAAGCAAATCGAGTCTTTTCATGGCCCGGGCCAATCTTACATTTGTGCGAACAATACCTACATAATCACTCATCAGCAATTGCAATTCTTTTAAGCTCTGTGTAATTAAGATCATTTCTTTGGGAGCCGCCGTACCTTCAACGCGCCAATCGGGTATAGCACCCCTGAATGTTACCTGGTTAATAGTAGCAACAGATTCCTGGTAGGCCCGATGTGCGAATACCATTGCTTCCAAAAGTGAATTACTCGCGAGTCGGTTTGCACCGTGTAGTCCTGTACTTGCGCATTCTCCCGCTGCAAATAAATTTCTAATGGATGTTCTTGCCCATTCATCTGTCTTAATGCCACCACAACTGTAGTGAGCGGCGGGAGCAACCGGGATCATGGATGTAGTGATATCAATTCCTTTCGACAAACATTTTTCGTAAATATTCGGAAAGTGATGCAGAAATTTTTCGTGATCCATATGGCGGCAATCCAGCCACACATGTTCCGTACCAGTTCTTTTCATTTCACTGTCGATCGCCCGGGCGACAATATCACGCGGTGCAAGATCTTTCCTGGAATCATATCTTTCCATAAATGCCTCACCTGAATTATTTCTCAGGATTCCACCGTCACCTCTTACAGCTTCCGTGATTAAGAATGCCTGACCTCTTACTCCCGCCTCATATAAGGCAGTGGGATGAAACTGGATGAATTCCATATTTTCAATTCGGCCTTTTGCCCTATAACACATAGCTACACCATCGCCCGTTGCGATATATGGATTTGTAGTAGTTCTGTAAACCTGCCCATTCCCTCCGGTTGCCAGGATAGTAATTTTAGATTGAATTTTTTCGATCTTCATACTGCGCAAATTCAATGCGTATACGCCGTAACATTCAATATCAGGAGTAGCCTTTGTTACCAGGTAGCCCAAATGGTGTTGCGTGATCAAATCGAGAACAAAGCAATGGGTGATGATTTCAATGTTGGGCTTTTTCCTGATTGTTTCCAGGAGTGCGCGTTCCATTTCTCTTCCTGTAACGTCTTTATGATGGAGAATTCTGAATTCACTATGGCCGCCTTCTTTTCCCAGGGCATAATCACCATCCGGCTCTTTATCAAATCTTGCGCCCCACTCGATAATTTCATTAATACGATCCACGCCTTCCTTCACTACAATTTCAACTACTTTTTTATTGCAGAGTCCATCACCTGCAACAAGTGTATCTTCTATATGCTTTTCGAAACTATCGTTTTCCTGATCTATTACTCCCGCTACGCCGCCCTGCGCGTATTTCGTATTGGTTTCATCGGAAGTAGTTTTTGTGAAGATGGTGATTTTCTTATCCGGACAATCCTGTGCAACTTTTAAAGCGTATGTAAGCCCGGCTATTCCTGATCCAATTACTAAAAAATCTGTTTCCATAAGCGAATTTAAATAAGTTTCGCGCAAAGACGCCAAAGGCGCCGCGCAAAGACACTCGATAAGTACCAAGTACCAAGTACCTAGTACCTAGTACCTAGTACCTAGACAAAAATCATAAACCATCAACTATACCCTTCATTTTAAACATTCAACAAACTTTCAACTTTCAACATTCAACCTGATTGTATTCACACTTTAGGGTATTGCAAATTTCAGGCGATTGGGTAAATTAGTTGGAGTTTCAAATAATGGATCGAGTGGTATTGGAAATAAATTTGTCGAAAGAAGTGAAGTGCAATGCCTGAACATGTGTTTTTTTGTGTTTTGGCGGGTCTGGCGACCTGGCGCGTAACGCACTTGTTGGCAAAAGAAGATGGACCTTTTGAAATCATTTTCTGGTTTAGAAAAAAGGCAGGAAATGGATTTTTCGGAAGTTTGATGGATTGTTTTTATTGTCTAAGTATCTGGATCGCCATTCCATTTGCAATCTGGATCGGATTTAGTTGGAAGGAAAGGATTTTGCTTTGGCTCGCACTTTCCGGATTTGCATGTCTTATGGAATCTTTCACATCCAAACCACAAGATCCCGGCAAACCTGATTACACAGAAGACTAAAACAAAACCTTATGTGCTGCGGTCAAAAGAGAAATGATTTTACAAGCAAAACACAATCGACCAGTTCTCAATCTCCTTCCACATCAACTTCTGATGTGAATTTTGAATACACGGGTGAATCTGCGTTGAGCATTACCGGTAGTTCCACGGGAAGAAGGTATCGCTTCAATCGTAAAGGCGAAGTTCAGTCCATTGACTTTAGAGATGCAAGCGGAATGATGGCTGTGCCCGTTTTAAGAAGAGTCCCCTAAGCAATTCTCAATTCGGAAAAATTGCAAATTTCAACTAGAAATTCTGGAAGGCTTTTTATTTTGCATTGAAAATAGAATTACTGGGCATCCGAACCGAAGTCTTGCCGGAATGACTTCATGATTTCAATTTGATATTCAGGATCAATAAAATATTCAAATGTACGTTTGTCAAAATCCGTTCTTCTCTTTTGGATAATCTCTTTAGATTTTCGGTTTATCAGGCTATATTTTTTATTGATAGACATAATTATATCACTTCTTTGCTTCTTTTGAAGTTCTGTACTTTTTTTACTTACTCCAAGTATTCGATTTAGTTCTATAATCGAAGTCATAATTCCTTTTCCTGAATTTTCAGCAATAAACTTCACAACATCGGCTTCAAGTTGAGAAAATACATTAAAATTATTAGGATTAGATGGTAATATTTCTTTAAGTTTCTTTCTGTTGGTCGTTTCAAAAATGTTTCTTTTTTTGAAAATCAATATAGAGACCAGTATTAAGAAGAAAGTCGAAATAATGACAATTAAGAAGTTAGGGCTAAGGAATGAGGCAAATCCGGAGTTCTTGGAATTTTCATTTGCCTCAATGTAATAAATGCGTCTATCAGTAGAAATCAAATTATCCTTTGTTATCACAAATGAATCCAGTAGTGATTTTTTCATTACGCCGATGTAAAGAATAGAATCACGAAAAAATAATGACGAAATGGGATCGTTGAAAGCTGGTGATCTAACAATTCTATCCCGCGTTTCTGCCTTTAATTCGTATATACGATTCTCGGAATAGTTTAATAGCAATAAATTATCTTTAAATCCAATTAGCTGGCCCAAATATCCCGAAGTGAAATTAGTTATATCGACCAGATTGTTTCGCAAGTCATTATCTAAGCTGCCTAGTTTTTCCCATCTTTTCGTGTCAACATCCAAAACATAACATTCGAAATCATAAGGCGATTTACCTTTTTCGTTTGTTACGCTGTTTTCGCGGCATATAAAGCCAAAATACACTTTGCCAAGTCTTTGATCAAACCAGATAAGATCAAATTTGTTGTCCGTTAGCAAAGGGATTTCGGCATTTAAAGGAACATTTTCCCATTCCTTCCTGGCTTCGCTATAATACCGTAAAAGTCCATTTGCCTTCCAAAATCCATATCCTCCCAAAGAATATATCGTATCCTTATAACTGAAAATAAGCGACCGAAAATTATTTCCAAAATAAAAGGTCGAATCAAGCCTCTCAAAGGAAATCTGTTGATTATTCCGCACTGCCTTGTAGAGGCGTCCCGTCCCATTTATCGCAGCAAATAGTCCTTTTCTGTTTCTTAAAAGGGCCTGAGGAAAAGTTTCAAATCTTTTTTCCTTAGGATCAACCGGATTAACGTAAGGGTACTCATCCCACTTGATAGTAGCTATTTCATGATTGTTGAAATATAGATTCTCAAGCACATTTCCAGAATGGGTTGTCTGGGAAAAGCAACATAATTGGCGGGCATAAAATAACAGAAACAGACAAATACACTTTTTCATGAAGTGATTTGAATTAAACTTTTGGTTCGAACAAAAATACAGAATTATAGTAGGTGAATTACAAATGTAAAATAATCTGACTACCAGGAGATAATATCGTTGCTCAAGCGATTAGGTGAATTACGAATTTGTGCACCTATATCATGACTAATTCCTGTTGCAAATATTCTTCCCATCCTAGATTTATAAAAAAAATATGAAAAAACTGTTATGGGTTTTTGGAGTGCTTCTTTTCTCCAATTGTCAAAAAGATTGCCCACAACCTGCGGCCACACTTCCTGAGGTAAGCACAATTACCATATCCGACATTAAAGACACCTCCTGTACAGCATATGGCGCTCTTCTCAAAATTGGAACTACTAATATAAGTGACTATGGGTTCTGTTGGTCGGTAAATGAGAATCCTACTATATCCAACTTCAAGAACAGTAATGGTTCTGTATCTGAAGTAAAAAGTTATTCCAATACTATTACCGGGTTAATTCCAGATCAAAATTATTTTGTCAGAGCATACGCTACAAATTCTGTAGGAATTGCGTATGGCGATCAGTTGACATTCAAAACATCAAAAAATAAATATACTTCGGGGTTGATTGCATATTACCCTTTTAATAATAATATAAACGATGAAAGTGGAAACAATAATAATGGAACGGCTTATGGAGGCACCTTCACATCTGATAGAAAGGGTAATGCCAATAGCGCATACCATTTTAGCGGGAGCAACTATATCTTGATAAACAACTCATTCTCGCTTTCCAGCATTTCGGATAGTTTTTCAGTTTCTGCATGGATTTACAATGAAGGACAAGGAGTATCGCTGATTTGCAAATCTCCTTATAACGGCACTTCTATGCAATTCAGAGTGTACGTAGACTCAAAAATTTTCTTCGCCAATTATCACAAATCCGCTGATTTTGATTTTACATTAAATCCCACCAGCGAATGGAAGCATATTGTTATCACAAGCGATGGTACAACTGCAAAATATTATCTAAATGGAGTCCTTACTTCATCAATCTCCTTAACTGATGCTACCAATGCCGGGGATAATAGTTCGGATTTGTATATTGGTGCAGACACACATGGGGTGGTCGAATTTTACAATGGCTCATTGGATGAAATCCGAATTTACAATAGAGTTTTAACTGAATCAGAAATAGTGGGGATCTATAATCTTTAAAGGAGTTCAAATGTTCCGCATATATTTCGTGTAAGATGTCGTATCAACCTACTGATGCACTAAATAAAACTAGAATCATGAAATACCTATCTTTCATAATTATTTCTATCGCATTAAATGCCTGCTCATATAATACTGAAAAAAACCTACCGCAGTCGCTGGGTGAAATAAAAACCTTAGCTGAAGGGGAAAAATGGGCACAGAAAGAATTTGCAAGCCAAATTGAGAAATTTAGTTCATGGTGCAAATCACCAGATAACGATTCAAAAAGAGAAATGGCACAACAAATTGCATCAGGTTTATCTGATTTTACTTACTCGGATGGTCAATACAATATCCTGAAAGAGTGCTTACATCTTTCTGAAAAAGACCAGAAAGAACTTATAAAATTTTGTGGGGAATTAATGCGAAACGCCCCGGAATGGAAATGCATTGAACAACTAATTGACAACAACCAAATATGTGAAATTTGTAAGTCCAATTGAAATTGAAGTTAAAACTATCGTTTTTCGTCCGGTTCAATCCATGCATCACTCTCTTTCAAGAGATTGATAAGTTCCTCTACTGCTATATTGCTGTCGACCGAACGTTTCACGACTTCCTTACCACGATACAAAGTTATTTTCCCCTGGCCACTACCAACATATCCGAAATCTGCATCGGCCATTTCACCAGGACCATTAACGATACATCCCATAATCGCAATCTTAACTCCTTTTAGATGGTGAGTGACTGCGCGAATTTTAGCTGTGGTTTCCTGCAAATCGAATAGGGTTCTTCCGCAGGAGGGACAAGAAATATACTCGGTTTTTGAGATCCTTGTTCGGGTAGCCTGTAGAATTGAAAACGAAGTATTATTGAGGAACTGATGTACGTTTTTCACTTCTAAATAGGTTCGGCCACTCATCTTAATCTGATCCGCATTTTTCATATGGCTCCAGAGCCAGATGCCATCTCCAAACCCATCTAACAATAATGCGCCAGCATCAGTTGCAAAATGAATGAGCTGCTCATCAACAGTCTCACCAATACTTTCAACACAGAGCACAACAGGATTAGAAAGTTTTCTTTTCATCATTTCAATCATAAACCTCCTCACAGAAGGCATCGCATGATGATGAGTGGATTCGAGACAAATAAGCAAATGAGGATCATGAGCACCTGCATGCAACACTGATTCCCAGGCGAGGTTGTCTGAATTCGTGTCGAACAATAACGCATTAAATCTGGATGATTTCCTGGTGGAGAGAATATATTCGTGAAGTTGAAAAACAGGAAAATACTTTTCATCATCGCCGGCCGTGAGCCAGGTATTATAACTGCAAAGAACTTTTAAAGTTCCGGGAAGGTCGAACTGAATCAGCTTATCTCCCGAAAAAATAAAATCGGCCGCTGCGTCAGAAATATTCCATTTGTCGGTGAACTCATCGTAGGTATAGCCAACAACTTTTAAATCTTCCGGTTTGATTTCATTTTCATCGATCAAATCAGCAACAACAACAGGAACGTGTCTGGCCCCTATATTTTCTACTGTGGTTGTTTCTCTTCGCAAATAATTAAAAGGAGAATATGGCAGTAAAGGATCTTCGTGATTTTCCTCCAGAGCAGGAATTTCATGATAAACTTTTTCTTCTACCTCTGTATTCCAAATATTCTCAGGATTACCAGGTAAAATCGGCGATAATTTCTTTTTTCGGCCTGATTTGATAACCGCCTCCATTTTTTCAGCGCGGTTCACATACCTGTTTACGAGATCTTTACATACCGGAATTTCAAATTCAGGATCTTCGGTCAGTGAAACCCGTATGGTATCACCAATGCCATCTTCCATTAATGACCCGATTCCTATTGCTGATTTAATTCTTCCATCTTCACCATCGCCCGCTTCTGTTACACCCAAATGCAAAGGGTAACATTCGCGAAACTCATTCATCATAGTGTGGACCAGTAAACGATAAGCTTCCACCATCACCAGTGGATTGCTGGATTTCATGCTCAATACAATATTGTGATAAGATTCATCTCTTGCAATTCTTAAAAACTCCATGGCACTTTCCACCATACCCATCGGCGTATCTCCGTACCTACTCATAATTCTGTCGCTTAACGAACCATGATTAGTACCTATGCGCATGGCCGTTCCATATTCTTTGCAAATTTTTACCAGGGGAGTAAATCTTTGCCTGATCCTTTCGATCTCGCCATTATATTCCGCGTCTGTATATTCAATGAATTCAAATTTCTTTTTGTCGATATAATTTCCCGGGTTGATCCGTACTTTTTCAACAATCCTGGCTGCAATTTCTGCTGCATTTGGCGTAAAGTGGATATCGGCAACGAGTGGAGTATTGTAGCCTCTCTTTCTCAATTCATTTTTGATATTGAGGAGATTCTCAGCTTCGAATTTGCTGGGCGCAGTAATTCTAACCAATTCTGCGCCGGCTTCGATACAGCGAATACTTTGTTCCACCGTGGCATTTGTATCCATTGTATCCGTTGTGGTCATCGTTTGCACGCGGATGGGATGAAAATTGCCGAGGAGGAGTCCGCCAATATTTACTTCAAGAGTTTTGAGTCTTTTATATTCTGTAAGAGAATCACAATACCACTGCATAAATCAAATATTAAAATCCACAATCCTTCCAATTGGATTGCATCCACAAAAATAATAAAGAATTTCGGGGAATGACGGTTAGTACTCCAGCTCAAATTCGCCCGCAGTCGGACGATTCAGCAGGTCAGATAGCGTGGTTTTGAAAGTCACTGTCTTTTTATCTGCTGAAACTTCGGCGTTATTACCGGTATATTTTTTTACTGGTTTTGGCAATACAAAAACCGTTTTGTAATTCATATCTCCCATCATTGCAGAAAGCGATTGCATCATTTGCACAGCAGAATCCTGGGCAACCTTTGTTTCAAATAATTCTTTGTTAGTGAATTTATTCGATATTTTTCCCGGTGCCGCGCTGAAAGTAAAAGCATCTGCTGCCGGGTTCAGCGACTTGCTGGCCGCTCCCATGTCTTTGGGCATATCATCTCCTGCGTCTGGCTGATCCATGTTATCATTCTTTTGCTTCTTATTATCCAGCTGATTCATTACTCCTGTTTTATCCAGCGCAGCCATGTACGTTTGACGAAGCTTGGGGAGTTGGGAAATATTTTTGAAAGGCAAACTAATAACAAGGTTCATCTCATTTTTGTCCTCATCAGCCTTAATTCTCAAAGATCCTTCCCTCAGCATATCCTTTTCTTCTGCACTAAGTTTGGTGGACGTATCAACAAAATTTTTGAAGTAAATGGTGGAGTCTTTTTTCTCATGTGTTTTTGAAGCGTCTTTATCGTTGCCTCCCATTTGCGAAACCATTTTCAACATATTACCCATATCCATGGTAAGTTGATAAGTTCCGCTATTGTCTTTATTTATAATCACTCTCTCTTCAGTATCGATACAGGAAGCATAACCTAAGATCAATACGAATGCGATTGCCAGTTTGAATTTCATAAAAAAGATTTGGGAGGGTTTATGCTTGCAAGTTGCGAATTTTAAGAGATACTACCAATCTTTATCGGGTTGACCGGTAGTAGGAGTTTTTCGCATCATTTTTTCCTG
>PSRI01000142.1 GCA_003175935.1 Bacteroidota bacterium | reverse complement strand
CTTATGGATATTTTTACACCCGAAGACATGATACGCTACTTGTACAACGAAACTTCAGCCGAAGAAACAGCCGCTATTAGCCTGGCATTGGAAACGGACTGGTCTCTGAAAGAGAAGTTCGAAATTCTCAAAAGATCAATTGAAAGCCTTGACAGAATTCAACGTTCTCCCAGGGCTAAAGCTATTGAGTCCATCCTTCGCTATGCCGGAGTAAACAAAGCAGTGGAGCAGGATTGATTTCTTTACGGATAATGTACTTTCGCAGTCGTTCAATGAGCAAATGACAAGGAAAGAACGTTACCAGTTTGTTTTAGACTATTTCCAGCACCATGACCCAGAGGCGGAAACGGAGTTGATCTACGATAACCCCTTTCAGTTACTCGTTTCGGTTATTTTATCTGCCCAATGTACAGACAAGCGGGTCAATATGACTACCCCCGCCATCTTCGAAAAATATCCCGGCCCACAGGAACTTTCTAAGGCCAGTTTCGACGAACTTTTCCCCTACATTAAGAGCATTTCTTACCCAAATAATAAAACAAAACACCTCATTGGCATGTCCAAAATGCTGATGGATAAATATGGTGGCGAAGTACCATTAACTGTGGAGGAGTTAATGGAATTACCCGGTGTGGGCAGGAAAACAGCCAATGTAATCACTTCTGTAATAGATCAGCAGCCCAATATGGCTGTAGATACCCATGTCTTCAGGGTTTCAGCCAGAATTGGCCTTACCGTTGGTGCTAAAACAGCCTTTGCTGCCGAAAAACAGCTCGTCAAATTTATTCCCCGCTCCCAAATTCATATAGCTCATCACTGGCTCATTTTACATGGCCGATACGTTTGTGTAGCCCGCAAACCCAAATGCGAAATATGCGGTCTCAAACCTGCCTGTAAATATTTCCATAAAGTGGTTGTGCCGGCCATGGAAAAGAAATAGGTGTATGAATTCAACATCACTTCAACCCATACCCGAAGTGCTTAGTTTTCTATTCGGTAGTTTTGCGAAGTTGATACAGAACCGCAGCTTGATTCATGAACTACTTAACTGAGTTTCGAAAATTCCTCACTGGTCAATATCTCAATCAGGGTTTAAGAGTAACCGCTGGCGCCATTGTTCCTGCATTGGTCCTTTACCAATTCGGATGGTTAACTATAGGTGCTGCAATGCCCCTGGGAGCATTGATGGTTAGTCTTACGGATACACCCGGTCCCATTCACCACCGCAGAAATGGAATGCTTGCAAGTAATATTCTGAATTTCCTTGTTGCGATCCTTGTTGGATTTACGCGTTACTATCCATGGTTGCTTGCAATAGAGCTTACTTTTTTCAGTTTCACTTTTTCATTGATCAGTATTTATGGAAATCGGGCAAGTAGCGTGGGCCTGATCGCGATGTTAATAATGGTGCTGAATATTGATGTGCATCATCAACAGGATCGGATTTGGTCGGATGCTTTATTTATGCTTGGTGGCGGGCTATGGTATATGTTGCTATCGCTCACACTTTATAAATTACGACCATACCGGCTCATACAGCAGGCACTTGGAGAATCGATTCATTTAATCAGCAATTATCTCAAAGCAAAAGCCCGGTTATATAATCCAGCTGTCAATTACGACGAAGTATATAAGGAATTACTTTCTGTACAGGTGGAAGTGCAGCATTCCCAGGAACAATTGAGAGAGTTATTATATAAAGCCCGCGACGTTACCAGAGAATCCACTGCAAAAGGGCGCTCATTACTTATGATGTTTTTGGATAGCATCGATTTATTTGAGCAGGTAATGACGACGCAATATAATTATGCCACCCTGCATAAATTTTTTGATCGCTCTGGTTTGATGGAAAAATTCAATACCCTGATCATGGCCAGTGCGGATGAGATTGGTGACATAGGCCTGGCAGTACAAACCGGAATTATCTCGGAAGATAGTAGCCGACTTGAAACGCTGATTCGTGAAACAGAATCTGAATTCGTCGCGTATAGAGATAAAAGTCTGAATCCTGAAAACCTTGAAGGGTTTATTAGTCTGAGACACGTATTGAACAGCATTAAAGATGTTGCAGACAGAATCAGAAGGATCAGGATCTATACAAATTACTCTGTTGCTTCAACAAAAGGATTTCCTGCAAATCAGGATTTCAAGAGATTTATTGAAAGAAGTCGATTCGATCCAAAATTGTTACTGGAAAATTTCACTTTAAAAAGCAATTCATTCAGGCATGCTTTGCGAGTCTCCATTTCTGTGCTGGTCGGTTACCTCGTTTCTCAATTACTTGCATTTGGACATAGCTACTGGATCCTTCTGACTATAATCACCATTCTCAAACCAGCATATAGTATCAGTAAAAGAAGAAATGCTGAACGATTAGCCGGTACTGTTATTGGAGCATTTCTCAGTTTCCTGAGTCTTTATTTCATTCATATTAATGGGATTCTTTTCCTGCTGATGATTCTTGCAATGATTGCTGCATATAGCTTTCTTCAAATTCAGTATTTGATAAGTGTGGCGGGAATTACTATTTATGTTTTGATTTCATTCCATTTTCTGCACCCGGTAGATTTCAGAACACTGGTTGAAGACAGGGTGATTGATACGGCCATTGGATCTGCCATTTCATTCCTGGCAGCATTTTTTATTTTGCCAAGATGGGAGCATGAACAGGTATCCGAATATGTGAGTTTGATTTTAAATGCGAATCTTAAATATTTTCAGGCAGTCACGAAAGCTTTTTATTCTGATCCTGTTCCCACAGAGGATTATAAATATGCACGGAAACAGGTTTATGTGGCACTTGCAAATTTTTCGGATGCATTTCAAAGATCACTTTCTGAACCCAAAAACAAATTATACGATCAAACGCTGACTCATCAATTAGTGGTAAGCAATCATATGTTGAGTTCCCACATTGCATCACTCTCTACTTATGCATATACTTTGTCGGAGAAATATCGCTCCGATACTTTCATCCCGGTAGTTAACGCTATTGAAAAAGAATTGCAGAAGGCAATCAGTCTGGCCGATGAAAATTCTACTGCAAACAAAACGGAACCATCAAAAGAAGAATATTTACCCATCAGGGAAATTGTTGGCGAATTATGGAACAAAAGAATTCAGGAATTACAGCAGGGGGAAGAAAACAGTTCTACCCGTAAAGAACTATCGGGCTTAAAAACAATTACTGATCAATTTGAATTTATTCAAAGCATCATCCTGGATATTATCGGTATTCTGAAAAAAATGAATTCCTCAAAACTTGAGATGAAAAACGCCTGATCATTTTCCGTTTTTTCTGTTCAAATTCTGGGCTTCCTCCTTTGCATCTTTTTTATCTCCATTCTAATTTTACATTCACCTGCCCGAAAGGCGGATTGGATACGTTCACTAGGAATTACAAACGCTACCTATGGAGAATCGGTCGTTATTGATAATTTGGATGGTTGTGTTAATAAGTCAGAACGCCTCCGGGCAGGATTATTATTACGATAATCAATATTATGATCAGCCATTATTATTTCAGACGGGTATATTTTTAGGAGGTATGAATTGCCTGACTGATTTAGGGGGACAAAAAGGAGCAGGAAAAAATTTTGTAAAGGATGTAAACTGGATGAACACAAAACCTATGATGGGATTTTATTTGGGAATGATGTACAGGTATTTCTTTTCAGGAAAATTGATCTTCAGTTTGGGTAAGGTTTCGGCATATGATAGTGTTTTATCAAAAACACAAACTGAATCGGACCTGAGATTTCAAAGAAATCTAAGTTTCAAATCTTCCATCCATGAAATTGCGATTGTAACACAATGGTATCCCTGGAATATTTTGACTGGAAACACGGGAAGAGGACGACAAACTTTGGCACCTTACTTATTATTGGGAGTGGGATTGTTTCATTTTAGTCCGCAGGCGAAGCTGGATAAAAACTGGATTAAGTTGCAGGAACTTCATACAGAAGGTCAGGGTTTCAGAGAATATCCCGACCGAATTGAATATAAGCTGACACAAACGAATAAGCAATTAGGCTTAGGATTTCGCTATGAAATTTCAGCATTATTTGATATAAGTGCAGAAATCAATTGGCGAATTTTGAAAACGGATTATCTCGATGATGTTAGTGCCTTTTATGTTGATCCAAACCTTTTTGACAAATATTTGAATCCGGATGAGGCAGCCATTGCAAAGAGACTTGCTGACAGGCAACAGGAAAAGAATCCAATGCATGTTACCAGGGAGGGTGACAAAAGAGGAAGTCCGGATAAAAACGATTCGTACTTCACATTCAGTGTGAACTTTGGATATACGTTCAATAGAACGAAGCGATAATAATTAGTTCAGGCGAAAATGGTTTGTTCAAATTAAAATCAATTAACCCTGTCGGATAAATTTGAGTGAAACATCGGGTGGAAGACCGAGCGTGAGTCCTACACTATTGAATTGATAGTGTGAGAGGTTCATAGATTTTTGGAGTGAATCCGCCTTAAGCAGTGCCTGCAAAATAATTTTAAGGAGTTCATTGTCTTTATTCTCTTCGAGAATTTTGTCAATGGCTTCAGGAGAGATGTCTTTTTCTTTTATAAATCCTAATGAAACCGAGGGCGGAATTCCGATGGCAATATTAAGGTCGCCCATTCTAAAACCTGATTCTTCAATAAGTGGGGAAAGGCCAAGAACATTATTGACCAAATCCGAAATTTTGCCTGTACTTAGTTCTTTGAAATCTTTGATCAGTTCAACAGAGTCGCCTACCTTTTCCTGAACGATAGATATGGCATCCTGCAAGCCTTCTTTTATTTTCTCAATCATGGCAGTAAGTTTATGGTTAATACGATGAAGACGTTTTCAGGAAACGGAATGCAATTTTTGTAGTTCAGAAAATAAATTATAACCGAATTAGCAATGATTACGTTTGAATTGAAATTACACTATAAGGAATTCCAAAGTTTTTACAGTAATTCCCTGATTTCGCGAACCAATTCAGTTTTAGTTATTGGTACGCCCATGATCTTGTTATAACCTTTTGCATCAACCAGGAACTGGTCCCTGATAATTTTTATTAGTTGTCCGTTATTTATTTCAGGGATAAGAATTTTTTCAAAGTTCTTCAGTATATAACCAAGGTTTCTTGGGAAAGGTCTAACATAACGTAGATGTGCATGCGAAACCTGAACTCCTTCCTGTTGCAATTCAGAAACTGCACTCTTAATGGCGCCATAAGTTGAACCCCAGCCTAAAACAAGGATTTTACCTTTTTCCGGGCCGCTATCTAATTTTTGTTCTGGGATATATTCGGCGATCTTGTCTACTTTTTCCTGGCGAATTTTTACCATTAGCTCATGGTTCTCCGGTTCGTAATTGACATTACCTGTAATATTTTGTTTTTCCAGTCCGCCAATTCGATGTTCGAGTCCGGGTGTTCCAGGAATTGCCCATGGTCTAACCAGTTTTTCATCGCGCAAATAAGGAAGGAACTTTTCTTCATCACTATTGAG
>PSRI01000245.1 GCA_003175935.1 Bacteroidota bacterium | reverse complement strand
CCGCCTCCATTGATTTACCATCAATTTTGATCAACTCAGTCCTGCCAATAGCTCCTCTTTTATGAATTGTATAGCCCATCTTTTGTAAATCAGCAATAACAGATTCAGGGAAGCTGTTTTCAACCATGATTTCGTCGGGTAGCCATTGGTGATGGAATTTCGGTTTGTTCACTGCATCACTTGCATTCAAATGAAAGTCTACAACATTGACGATTGTTTGAAATACAGATGTGGGTATTGTCGTTCCTCCGGGAGTACCTGTAACAAGAAAAGGCTTTTTATTTTTAAGCACAAGTGTGGGCGTCATTGAGCTGAGCATTCTTTTTCCGGGAGCAATTGCATTTGCTTCTGTACCCAATGCCCCGTACATGTTGGGAACACCTGGTTTAACGCTGAAATCATCCATCTCATCATTCATAAAAAAGCCAGCTCCACCAACAACTGTCTTGCTCCCAAAACTATTATTAAGTGTCGTTGTAACTGCAACTACGTTTCCCCATTTATCAGCTGTGCAAAGATGTGTTGTCTCTTCACTCTCCTTCGGAATATTGCCTGCCTGTGTAATCTTGCTGTTTCCAGCCTTTCCGGCAACATAATCTTTCATTCTTTCATCCAGGTATGAATCACTTACCAGCGTTTTCACTGGCACCTTTACAAAATCCGGGTCGCCTAAAAAATTAGCCCTGTCGGCATAGGATCTTCTTTCAACTTCAGTCATAAGTTGAACCGCTTCGGGAGAATGAAATCCCATGGTGCCAATATTTTTTCTTTCGATCATTTTCAAACATTGTTGAAGAATCACGCCGCCGCTGCTGGGGAGCGGCATTGAAACGATCTCATATCCTTTGTAGTTAAAGGTTGTTGCAATTCTTTCTTTGGCCTGATAGTTTTTTAAATCCTCCAGGGTAATAATTCCTTTGGCCCGACTCATTTCAGCCACAATCAATTTAGCAGTTTCTCCTTCGTAGAACCCTTTTTGCCCGAGGTCACGTATACGTATAAGCGTATTTGCAAGGTCCTTTTGAATAAGTGTATCTCCTTCTTTCCAACCGCCCTGTTTTACAAATGCTGATGGAACAGAATTATATTTTGCGAGATCACTCTGTATTGAATTTAATGAGGAAGCCTCTCTGGCTGTGAGTACGAATCCTTTTTGGGCTAGATCTATTGCAGGCTGAATTAAATCTTTAATTGGAAGCTTACCATATTTCATCGAAGCAAATAATCCGGCAATAGTACCGGGAACCCCGGAGGAAAGATGTCCATTTTGACTAAGATCCATAATTGGGTTCCCGGAGGCATCCAGGTACATATCCCTGCTGGCACCTGATGGTGCTTTTTCTCGATAGTCAAGCGCGATAGTTTTTCCGTTTTGTAACCTGGCAACCATGAATCCTCCTCCGCCAATATTTCCTGCGGCTGGATAAACTACTGCAAGAGCCAACTGTGTTGCAATGGCCGCATCTACAGCATTGCCCCCTTTCTTTAATATGAATACCCCAACTTTACTCGCGAGGGGATGAGCAGAAACGACGGCACCGTTCTGTGCATTTATATTTTTTTGAGAACTGTATTTATAGGGATTAAAATCTGATTGTTTTTGCGCCACCGCAATGAACTGAGTGACCAAAAATCCAAGGCAAATACTTGTAATTCTAAACATGGGAAAATTTTATAAGATAAAAGAACAGGGCAGTCTAAATTACGAGTAAATATAGGATTGAACCCCAATAAAAACTTCTTTTTACTCTTCGTAAATCGTGAAATCGATTGTTTCCCTATATTCACTTCGCAATTACTAAACAATGAGAAAATTCACTGTATTTATCTTCCTGACTTTCATATTGAGCCAAAGCTTCAGTCAGCAAACATTATCACCAGAACAATTTTTAGGGTATGGTCTCGGAAAGAAATTTACCGTGCATCAGCAACTGGTAAATTATTTTAATGCTGTTGCAGCAACAAATCCAACCATGGTGAAACTGGAAAAATTTGGACAGACCTTCGAAGGACGCCCTTTAATTGTGGCTTATGTCGGACTGCCTGAAAATATTCAAAGACTGGAGGCCATCAGACAAAATAATTTGAGAATGGCTCATCAAATTAAAGATGGTGTAGCAGTTGATGAACATATGCCAGCTATAGTTTGGCTTAGCTACAATGTACACGGTAATGAACCTGCATCGAGTGAAGCTGCCATGAAAACTATTTACGAACTGGTTAATCCTGCAAATACTGCCACTAAAGAATGGCTGAAAAATACGATTGTAATTATTGATCCCTGTCTTAATCCTGATGGTAGGGATCGTTATGTAAACTGGTATAATTCTGTGGTTGGAAAAAATTCTGATCCTGACCCACAAGCGAGGGAGCACCGGGAACCATGGCCCCGTGGAAGGACCAATCATTACAATTTCGATTTAAACAGGGACTGGGCGTGGCAAACACAAATTGAATCCAAACAGCGCATTGCCAAATACAATATGTGGTTGCCGCAGGTGCATGTGGATTTTCACGAACAGGGCTATAATGCACCCTATTATTTTGCTCCGGCGGCCGAACCTTTTCACGAAGTGATCACTCCATGGCAAAGGGAATTTCAGGTGACCATCGGAAAAAACAACGCAAAATATTTCGATCAAAATGGCTGGTTATTTTTTACGAAAGAAAGGTTTGATTTGTTTTATCCCAGCTACGGAGATACATATCCCATGTACAAAGGCGGCATCGGTATGACTTTTGAGCAGGGAGGAATTAGCGCGGGCCTCGCAGTTCGTAATTCAGATGAAGACACACTCACCCTCACTGCCCGACTCGAGCACCATTTTACAACCAGTATGTCCACAATTGAAATGGCATCAGTTAATGCATCCAGGTTGGTACAGGAGTTTCGGAAATTTTATGATAATGCCGAGAAAAATCCTCCCGGAGAATTCAAATATTATGTAGTGAAGAGCGACGGAAACTTAAACAGAATTGTTCAATTGGATAGTCTGTTTGCACGGAATGGAATTCAAACGCACGGTTCTTCGGGCAAAGTAAATGGACTTAATTATTTCAATGGCAAAATGGAATCAATAAATATTGAACCAGGAGATTTGGTTATTCCTGCTTCACAGCCCAACGCAGTTCTATTGAAAGTTTTGATGGAAAGACAATCCAGGATCAGCGATTCCGCAACCTACGATATTACAGCGTGGGGTTTGCCTTTTGCATATGGTTTAAGAACGTTTGGAGTGAACGATAAAATTGAATTTTCACAAGCAAGCACAAATAGTAAACAGGTTGCAGAAACTAAAACTTCTGATGCATATGCCTATGTTGCAGGCTGGAAAAATATGAATGATGTGAAATTCCTCGCATCTCTTATTAAAGCCGGCATCAAACCCCGATATGCAGAGGTCCCATTTGAATACAATGGCAAAAAATACGACAGAGGGTCGCTGGTAATAACCAAAACGGCGAATTCCCAAATAGGTTCTAAACTTGGCGAACAGGTTGAGAAAGCCGCGAGAGATAATAATGTATCACTTGAAAGAATAAATTCAGGATTTGTTGACAAGGGATTTGATCTTGGAAGTGATAAAGTACACCTGGTTAAAAAACTCAAAGTCGTTTTGGTCACTGGTGAATCTTCCAGTTCTTCCGCAGCAGGAGAAATCTGGCATTTCTTCGAACAACAAATTGATTATCCCCTCACTCTCATAAATGCGAATGACTGGTATAGTGCAGACTGGAATAAGGTTGATGTAATCATTATCCCGGATGGGAATTACCGTTTTTTAAACGATAAATCTTCTGCAGAAGATCTTAGAAAATGGATTGACAGGGGAGGAAAATTAATTGTCCTTGAAAATGCCATGAAGCAAATTTCAAATTTGGATTGGGGCTTAAAACTCAAAAAAGATCCATCGGATACGGCCGCACAGGATTCAAAAAAGAATCCATACGAGGCTTTAAAGAAATATGAAGACAGGGAAAAAGCTTCTCTAACAGAAAGCGTACCCGGGGCTGTTTATAAAGTTGATCTCGACAATACACATCCACTGGCTTTTGGATATCCAGATTACTATTTCACTATGAAGATGGATGCGAATATTTATGAATATTTCAATAATACGGGTTGGAATATTGGTGTTTTGAAGACTGATAACTCTGTAAGCGGATTTACAGGGATAAAGACAAAAGTAAAAATGAAAAATGGTCTACTCATCGGTGCCCAGGAAATTGGCAGAGGCTCGGTTGTATATTTTGCAGATGACCTTATTTTCCGGAGCTTTTGGGAGAATGGCAAACTGATGCTGGCTAATGCCGTATTTTTTGTTGGAGATTAATCCTTTCCTATTCTCCGATTCCAATATGGATTAGGCAAAAAAGAATATTCTGTTAAAACGGAATTATTCTCATGCCTTTTTTGGTGAATGGTATTCTTTAAATGAAAGGTTCATATAACTTAGCCGTTAAATCACCTTCCGGACTAATTGACAACGATGAGAACAACACTACACCGAAATATATTTACGGGTTTTTCATTCAAGCTCTTCGCGTTAATATTTTGCACAAGCCTTTCACTGATTACATCTGCGCAAACCCCCAGGAACTGGAACAGCTCGGAAATATTGCTGCATCTCAAGAAATTGAATGTGCTGGGTTCCGTGTTATATATTGCTGCGCACCCCGATGATGAAAATACCCGTTTGTTATCCTGGCTTTCTAATGAAAAATTATATCGCACCGGCTACATGAGTATCACTCGTGGCGACGGTGGACAAAACTTAATTGGAGATGAACAGGGAGTAGAGTTGGGTTTGATAAGAACACAGGAATTATTATCTGCCCGCAGAATTGACGGAGCCGAACAATTTTTTTCCCGCGCATATGATTTTGGTTTTTCAAAGAGCACTAATGAAGCACTTGAATTCTGGAACAAGGAAAAAATTCTGAGCGATGTTGTTTGGGTAATACGCAATTTTCAGCCAGATGTAATTATTACAAGGTTTCCCGAAGATGCAAGGGCCGGTCATGGTCAACACTCTGCGTCCGCAGTTCTTGCGAGAGAAGGATTTATTGCCGCAGCAGACCCTAATAGATTTCCTGAGCAATTGAAATATGGATTAAAACCGTGGCAGGCCAAAAGAATTATGTGGAACACATTCAATTTTGGCGGGGCTAATACTCAAAGTGACGATCAACTCAAAATTGATGTGGGTGGTTACAATCCGCTATTAGGAAAAAGTTATGGAGAATTAGCTGCTGATAGCAGGAGTCAGCATAAGAGTCAGGGATTTGGTGTACCATCAAGCAGGGGTTATGCACTCGAATATTTCAAAACTACTCTGGGTGGCAATCCTCAAACAGACCTGATGGATAGCGTAACAACTAATTGGAACAGGGTTGCTGGCGGAAAATCAATTTCAAAAAAAATCGACGATATTATTAAAAAATATTCATTTTCAGATCCTGGAAAATCTGTTCCTGCACTTGTGAAATTGTATCAGTCTATAAATAAATTGGAAGATTCTTATTGGAAAAGAAAAAAACTTAAAGAGGTAGAAGCTCTCGTGAAAGCCTGCAGTGGCCTTTATTTGGAAGCCTCAACTCAGCAGGACAATGTAGTACAGGGTGATTCCCTTAAAATTGATTTTTCAATCACTAATCGCGGAACTGCCGATGTCGCAATTAAACAAGTTAGCCTGGAAGGAACTGAATTTTCTGGAACGCAAACTTTATCATTCAATAAGAATGTAAATTTTTCCAAAACAATTCTGGTTCCATCAAACAGACCAATTTCACAACCTTACTGGCTCGAGCAACCGATGGACAAAGCAAGTTATGTAGTGAATGATCAGTTGAAAATCGGAAAACCGGAAAATGATCCTTCTTATCAAATTCAATTTACCGCAAGTATTGCTGGGCAGGATTTTGTTTTCCTGGAACCTCTTCTTTCAAAATCAACTGATCCTGTTAAAGGAGAATTATTTCAGCCCGTGGCCATACTTCCGCCATATTCAGTTCACATAAGTCCTGAAGTTAGTATCAGCCACGGAACCGGAAGTGTTCAAAAAATCTTCACATCATATAAAGCAAATAATCCGATAAGCACATCAGTGATGATGACTAACGGTGAAGATCATGCGGTTCCTGGAGTTAAAGACTCATTCGTTATGAGAAAGGGAGAGGTGAGGACTGAATTTGAGAATTGGAATAAAAGCGGAACTACGGGACAACTTCAAAATAACGTTAGCAGTTTTGAGAACGGTTCAGTTGTTAGCTGGGCATACAAAAACAGAATTTCAGGAGACAATGTGTACGATGTGAGGACCATCCGTTATGACCATATTCCGAGGATTGTTTATTTCAAGAAAGCAAAAGCTACAATAGAAAATTTTGATTGGGCAACCGATGGTAAAAGAATAGGATACATAATGGGTGCTGGTGACAAAGTACCCGAAGCACTCGGACAAATGGGATATGAGGTTAGTCTCCTGGGCGAAAATGATCTTAATGCGTCGAGGTTGAAACAATTTGATGCAGTGGTAACCGGAGTAAGAGCATACAACGTACATGACTGGCTTGAAAAATATTTTAGTGTGTTGATGGACTATGTGAATAATGGCGGCAATTTGCTTGTTCAGTACAACACAAGCAGTTTCTTTGGCGGGGGACCGAAATTGAAAATCGGACCTTATGACTTTAATCTGTCACGTAATAGGGTAACCGATGAAAATGCTAAAGTTAATTTTCTTGTTCCGGAAGATCCTGTTCTCAATTGGCCCAATAAAATAACTGACAAAGATTTTTCAGGATGGATACAGGAAAGAGGAATTTATTTCGCTGATCAATTAGACTCCAAATACAGGGCAATTTTAGGAATGAATGATCCGGGAGAAAAAGAAATGAACGGAAGTTTAATTGTTGCAGATTATGGCAAAGGAAGATTTATTTATACCGGACTGGTATTTTTCAGGGAATTGCCTGCAGGGGTTCCCGGTGCATACAGATTATTCGCTAATTTGGTAGCTAATCCAAATCATCAATCAACAAATGGCTCAGCAAAATAGTGGGAATCGCCGCAGTCCGGAAGTAGGTGTAATTGTAGGCGTTGCCCTTGGAATTCTTTTGGCTTTGATATTTAAACCACTTGCAAAAGGGATTCTCATCGGAATTATAATAGCAGTCCTTTTATATCGGTTATCAAAATAAAAAATATGCCTGAAGAAAATGAAAACCCACCGATTTTCGGAAGCTGGCGCAACTGGTATGCTTTGGTGATCATCATGCTTCTTCTTGAAATTATTTTCTTCGTTTTCTTTACGAAACATTTTGCATGAGTTATCCCGATTGGATAGTATTGATTGCTGCCCTCCTGGTCATCATCCTGTATGGTGTTTATAAAAGCAGGTCTTCCAAATCCCTGGATGGATATTTCCTGAGCGATCGCGAAATGCCGTGGTGGCTGATTCTTCTCAGTATTGTCGGCACGCAGGCCAGTGCCATTACATTTCTTTCGGCACCAGGGCAAGCTTATACTGATGGGATGCGTTTTGTGCAATATTACTTTGGATTACCTCTTGCAATGGTTGTACTGTGCGTGACCCTTGTTCCCATGTTTCATAGATTGAAATTGTACACGGCCTACGAATACCTGGAGCAAAGATTCGATCTTAAGACCCGCACTTACACTACCTTTCTTTTTTTGCTGCAACGAGGGGTCTCTACAGGTGTCAGCGTATACGCACCTTCTATCATTCTTTCTTCCTTATTGGGTTGGAATATATATGTTACCAATATTTTTATGGGAGGGTTACTCATTATTTACACCGTTACCGGAGGCGCCAGGGCAGTTGCATATACGCAGCAGTTGCAACTTGTGATTGTATTTGTGAGCATTTTCATTACAGCCTATATGGTGGTTAATATGCTGCCGGGGGACGTTGGTTTTTTTGATGCCTTGCGCGTGGGCGGTAAAATGGGAAAATTAAATGTGATCACTACCGGAATGAACCAAAAGGGAAGTGGGTTCGATTGGAGCGATCAATACAATATTTTTAGCGGATTAATTGGAGGTTTCTTTCTTGCCTTGTCTTACTTTGGCACAGACCAAAGCCAGGTAGGCAGATATCTAACGGCTAAGTCTACACGGGAAAGTAAAATTGGACTATTGTTGAACGGACTGGTAAAGGTTCCCATGCAATTTTTGATTCTGTTAATTGGAGTATTGGTTTTTTCATTTTATCAGTTTCATAAAGCTCCGCTCTTCTTTAACAATGAAATGTTCGAAAAAGTCAGCAAAACTTCATATTCAGATTCTGTAAAAGCAATTCAGGTTTCTTATGATAAGATAAACGACAGGAGAGTTGAACTGATGGCGACCTTTCATCCAAAAAATGATGATATCGGACCGGCCGCACAGGAGGAGTTAAAAAATTTGAACGCACAAGGCGATAGTCTTAGGAAATCCTTTATGCGCATTGCTAAAAAATCAGGAGTTGCGGGTGAGACAAAAGATACAAACTATATTTTTTTAAGGTTTGTGATTGATTATATGCCTAAAGGCCTTGTGGGTCTTATGATTGCCGTAATATTTCTTGCGTCATGGGGAAGCATTGCAGCTGCATTAAATTCCCTTGCTTCTGCGAGTGTGGTTGACTTTCATAAGAAGTTTATTAATGCCGACCTCACACATGAACAGGATGTAAAAATTTCGAGATGGTATACATTTTTCTGGGGCGTGTTTAGCATCATAGTTGCGCAATACGTGAATAATGTTGGAAACAGTCTGATTGAAGCAGTGAATAAGCTGGGATCATTATTCTACGGTGTGACTCTCGGTGTTTTTATAGTGGGCTACTTTCTTAAATGGGTGAAAGGATCTGCTGTTTTTTGGAGCGCAGTCGTTTCTGAACTATTAGTCGTATTGATATTCATTATGAGTGAGAATAAAATCATCGGACTTGGGTTTCTTTGGTTGAATTTCTTCGGAGCCTTGTCAGTAGCAATAATAGCAATCTTACTTCAGGCGTCAATCTTTAAGAATTCGCGCACAAAAAGTACCTAAGGCGCAAGAAAAATGTCCCACCTAAGGCGGGACATTTTTATCAAAATCATTTTTTTATTTTAGTGTGGCAAGCAGCTTATTATTTAGAGCTACATAATCATCATTTTTTGCCGCTTTGGCGAGTTCGATTGATTTGTTAGCTGCAGTGATTGCGTCTTGCTTCTTGCCAAGTTTAGCAAGGCAATTTGCTTTTTGATGCCAAACCCAAAATGCATCAGGCTGTTGCTGGATAGCCTTATCGAACCAGGCATTTGCTTTGTTCAAATCCTTTCCATTATTCATGTAATACATCGCAGAAGCGAAGTAAGGTCGATTGTCTTTATTCATTGCATCGTCAATCGCAGCCATGATTTTAGTATCTACATCCGTTTGAATGGGAACGCTAACGGCTGTCTTATCCCAAAGGAATATCAAATTCATAGTTGATGAAGTGATATTATCAAATAAGATCATGAATGATTCGATTGGAAAGGGCAAGTCATGTGTTTTTGCAGTCACCCTTGCAACATCCATGTCCTGTTTGTAAGCAGCCGGACTTGTCACATCTAATTGTTTAGTGAGGATAACTGTCCACTGGCCCTGATCAGGAATGGTAAGCAAACCATATTTGCCGGCGGGAACTTTCGTGCCTCCGAATGTGACATCGTCACCGAATTGAATAGTTGTTGCGTTGTTGGCTCCCGTGCGCCACACTTTTCCATAAGGTACGAGGTCGCCGAAAATGTTTCTTCCTTTTACACCGGGTCTGGAATATGAAACTTCAACATTAGAAAGACCGAAATCCTGGTTAATTGTTTGAGGAGGAGAGGGGAAAGGAGTCTTTAAGTCCTGTGATTGCGTTGTACAAAAAAACAATACAAATGCAATCCCCGTAATTAATTTTTTCATGGCAAATAAATTTGCCGCTAAGATATAGGTTATTAAAGAGAGCGAAAAGCAGTTTGGAGTTTTATAAGAACGGAACCGATAATTTCACGGTTGCATATTTCAATTCTTTCTTCAATTGCCACTTAGGCCCTTCACGCACGAGTCTGATTGCTTCTTTATTACAGGCAGGTATTAACCCCTTTTCTATTTTGAAATCAGTTAAATATCCATTTTTGTTTACCGTAAAACTCAATTCAACGTCGCCATGAGTATCATTATTTAAAGCTTCAATTGGAATCCTTAGATTATTCGCGAGGTAAAGGTCATAATTGTCCCAGCCGTCGACCGGACTGGCTTCATCTTCCTCATTTGCTGTAGTATCGACTTTAATATTTTGAAAGCGGGATGAGTTTGCCGCAATATCCTGGAGCGTACTGGTAGTGGGCGTCAGCGTAATGGTATTGCCTTTGTTTTTTGCTGAAATGGAAGCATTCGTGGAAATATGTCCAACCGACTTAACTGAAACATCAAGATCCTGATCATCTGAAGGCAAAGAGAAATTACCTTGTGCATCTGCATAAAATTCAATATTGGATTTTAATACCCTGATATTTGCAAAAGGAATTCCGTTATTGTTATTATCTCTCACTTTGCCCTTTATTGATTTGCTATTGGCAAAATAACCTACTTCATTCCTGGCTTTTTTTGATTTGAAATCCGCATTGCTCTCTTCTGCCAGTGCTTTGTCCGCGCTCTTTAATTCAGGCACTTCTTTATAAAGTCTGTCAGAATCTTTATTTATTGCCATGTCTGCTTTTGCCTGTGCCTGGGGAGCAACGACATTTGCCTGTACCTCCTTTGCATCAGATCTTTCAACTTCTGCAGGTGCCGCGGCTTTGCCAGCGGCAATTTGATTTTCAGTTGGTCTAAGTCCCGTATCTTCTCGTTTACTCAACTTCGCCTGGCTTCTTTTATCCTTTTCAACGGATTTCAAATTAATTGAATCTGCTGTTGCAAGAGATGAGGAGATTATAGAATCAGATTTTTTATTTTCATTCTGAATACGATTTTGAAGCTGCGCAGCACTATCTTTTTTGGTAACCTCAGCGATATTCCTAACAGATGAAGTGTTTAAAAAATAGATCGTGGATCCAATACCAATTAGAATAACTGCCGATGCTGCAATATTTCTCCAGAAATGAGTTTTTTTCCAAATTGGGACAACTTTTGCCTTTGAATTTACTCTTTCACTCAATCGATCTTTCAAAGAATTTACATCTGCAGAAAGTTTATCCAAATCAGCATTTGCAAATCCTTCAATAGCGTCTGCCAGAAATGGATCTTCAAGTGCTGCTCTTTCGAGTGCATTCATCCGCGCAGGTGGCATTCTCCCACTCAGATACAACTGAATGTCTTCTTGCGTAAATTCACCATATTTATTTTTATCTTCTGGCATTTCGTAAAGATTTCACGCCCGCCTGAACGAGTCATTCGGGCCTTGCTTCGCCATAGCTTCGCGAAGGCGCAGCAGGCAA
>PSRI01000167.1 GCA_003175935.1 Bacteroidota bacterium | reverse complement strand
TCCTTTAAATTAAAAAATACGCATAGATTCTTATCCCAAATTAATATGGAAGGAACATTTATTGAAAAGTCACAGATAACAATTCCTTTTAGAGCCTGGGAAATCAAAACATTTGAAATCAAATAACGTGAAGTAGCTACAATTTAATCTGACACTTCGGATTAATTATAAGCAACCAGACTTATTAATTAACCCCAGGTGTCCGCCAGAAATCTCTAAGTTGTATTCCCTAATTCTTGGTATTCGTCAATCTGTTTTCAGAAGAAAAATGCGCGTTTTAATACCAGGTTTTTTCGATGCCTTGTACATGATGTATTCAATTCAACCAAGTCCCTTATACACCACGGCAGCTAGCCTCTGTCGTTGGTTGCAATTTTATTTGGACAGATCCTATGACTTCCGTGTTTGGTTTACACTCATTTATCTTTGTCACAAAATCGGACAGCGTTGTACCAAAAACGAACACATTGTTTTCAGTCTATTATAACTGCATTAATGATTATCAGAAATGTAAATGACAGCATATTATTTGCACCTTCTAATTAAACGACTAAGTATGCTTAATAATTATTTCAAAATTTCCTGGCGGAAATTGGTAAAAAACCGTCAATTCACGATACTCAATTTAATGGGTTTATCTGCAGCTTTAGCGTGTGCTTTCATGATTTATTTATGGGTAAATGATGAACTGGATGTTGACAAATTCAATCAAAATGATAAACAACTATACAGGGTGCTTTATAATATCAAGCTAGAAAATGATATTCTAACTCTTGAAACGACACCTTCTCCTTTGGCAGATGCCTTAAAAGCAGAAATGCCTGAAGTTGAAAAAGCTGTTTCTGTAAATTATTTTACAGATTCGTTTGCTGGGAAAGGAATTGCCTCATATGGCGAAAAAAACATCAAAGTACAAGGTGTATTTGCCAGCAAAGAATATTTTAATGTTTTTTCATACAAATTAATTGCAGGAAATAAAAATGAGGTATTAGCTCAAAAAAGTGGGGTGGTTATTTCTGAAAAATTGGCAAAGATACTTTTCAATACGACTGAAAACCTTATTGGAAAACCTTTGGAGTGGAATCATAGAATGAAGTTTAATACACCACTCATCATTTCAGGTGTTTTTAAAAATCCGCCAGTCAATGCCACTAATCAGTTTGATATCGTTTTCAATTATGATTTGCTTTTAGAAAATGAGCCCTCTTCAAAAGAATGGACAGCTGCTTATTCTAATACCTATTTGCAACTTAGAGAAGGAACTGATATACCTCAATTGAATAAAAAAATTAGGGATTTTTCAAAAAAGAAAGACCCTTCCAACGCCAATTGCAGCTTATTTATCGCTCCCTTTTCAAATAAGTATTTACACGAACCTTTTAGCAATGGTGTACAAACCGGCGGACGAATTGAATATGTAAGACTGTTTTCTATTATTGCAATTTTCATCTTGCTTATTGCCTGTATCAACTTTGTGAATTTGACTACTGCCCAGGCAACAAAAAGAATGAAAGAAATTGGCATCAAAAAAACGCTGGGTGCAAGCCAAAAATCGTTGATTTTCCAGTATCTAGGTGAATCTTTTTTGCTTATCGTTCTGGCAGCCGCTGTGTCATTGTTATTTGTATTGCTGCTTTTACCCTCATTTAACAGCATTACAGGAAAGCAGATTTCTTTTGAGTTTAATACAAACACTTTTTTTGTCGTTTCAGGAATAATCATATTCACCACTCTTTTTTCAGGCCTTTATCCTGCTTTTTATTTGTCAAAATTTAATCCGATTGTTGTGTTAAAAGGGAAACAAAAAAATACATTTAGTGAGTTACTTGTAAGAAAAGGGTTAGTGGTTTTTCAATTTAGTATGTCTGTAATTTTTATTATTGGATTCATTATTATAAAAAAACAAATTGATTTTATCCAAAACCAAAACCTGGGCTATGATCAAGGCAATGTACTTGTTTTTAAAAGAGAAGGAAATTTTCCGGAAAAATCCGATGCATTTATGACTGAATTAAAAAACATACCTGGTGTGAAAAATGCTACAGCGATGATGGGCAGTATCCTGGATAACTCTGATGTGCAGGCTGGTTTTTCCTGGAGGGGGCAAAAAGCCGACGAGAGTTATATTTTCAAGTCTCCAAGAATAAGTTTTAATACAATAGAAACATTAGGAATTGGTGTTCTTGAAGGCAGATCGTATTCTAAATCTTTTAATGATAATGACAGTAAAATTATTTTGAATGAATCTGCCGTGAAAAAAATGGGAAGTGAACACCCAATTGGAAAAATAATAAAGTTCGGAAGCGGTACCGCTGAGATAATAGGTGTAGTGAAAGATTTTCAATATGGTTCTATTCATCAAAAAATTGAACCATTGATATTCAGGTTTAGACCTGAAGCTTATGGCGAAAATGTTTTGGTAAAAATCAATACAAATAATGAAAAGAGCACAATAGATAACGTAAAAAAGGTTTATGATAAATTTCATCCAAAGTATCCTTTTGAGTACACTTTTTTAGATGTTGATTACCAAAAACTCTACACATCCGAGCAACGTATTAGTACATTGTCCAATTTTTTTGCCGGACTGGCTATTCTTATTTCCTGCTTAGGTTTATTTGGCTTAATCACTTTCACTGTCCAAAACCGCCAAAAGGAAATTGGAATCCGTAAAGTATTAGGAGCATCAGTAACGGGAGTAACAACCATGCTGTCAAAAGATTTCCTAAAGCTGGTTGTCATATCCATTGTCATCGCATCACCTATTGCATGGTGGATAATGAATAAATGGCTGCAGAGTTTTGCATACAGAATTGATATTAATTGGTGGATGTTTATTGTTGCTGCATTAACAGCAATCATTATTGCATTGCTAACCTTAAGCTTCCAGGCAATAAAAGCAGCGGTAGCAAATCCGGTTGTAAGCTTGAGAACAGAGTAAATATTGGTTGTTTACGTAAAAAAAACTGCCACCAACGTTGGGTTTTATGCAATTTGGGCTCTACATTGTAACTTCAACTATTTGCAAATCCCAGCTTTAGTTCGGTCAGACGAATATCGTTGGCTAGTTTTACCTCTTGCAAGGTCCCAATAAAGAATTCTAACCATACTGCGGCAGGCGGTCTACGTTACGTTGTGTGCAATGCTAAAACGCCCTGAGACTTTTAACTCACACAATATGGAAATAAATCGTTCAGATATTTCTCAAACATTTATTAACCTTTTTATTGGGGAATTGAAATTCACTGACGAGGAGTTTGAACTGTTGCTTTCCCATATGAATCTTGAATTAATTCCACGGAAATCCTTTTATCTCAAGGCAGGAAATATAAGTAAGCAGAAGGCCTATATCAATAAAGGTTGCACCCGGACTTTTACAGTTGATGAAAAAGATCGTGAGCATATTATGTTTTTTTCTTTTGAAGATTGGTGGATCGCTGATTTTGAAAGTTATTATACACAGCAACCTGCCAGGCAATACATCCAGGCAATGGAGGATTGTGAATTGCTCTGTATTAAAAAATGTGACCTGGATAGACTGGAAGAACAAATTCCTAAATTGAGATTTTTCTTTAATGAGAAGAAGCAAAAAATGATCTTTGCGACTATGAATAATTTGAGGGAAGTAAAATCTCTTACGCCTGAAGAGCGCTATTTAAATCTCATCAAAAAACATCCGCATATTTTTCAAAGAATCCCTCAACAGTACATCGCTGCTTATTTGGATATCGAACCTCCATCATTAAGTCGTTTGAGAAGCCGGTTGTCAAAAAAATGAATTCTTAACCCGGGTTAACCTCCTTCTTAACCGCGGTTATTTGATAACGAGACAGCAGCCATCATCTTTACAGAGTTAATTCATTTTATCACTTCATAATTAACTCAAAAATGGAAACAAATTATATCGCACTGGAAAAGGGAAACGGTTTGCGGCTTGGTTCGGGTCCTGGACGGGATCTACTCTTCAAAGTCACCGGCGAAGACACCGGCGGATCATTGGACTATTTCATTGTTCAGGTTGAGGCAAAAAATGGTCCTCCCCTTCATGTTCATCATTTCCAGGAAGAAACGATCCATGTGCAAAAGGGCCACTTCAAAGTGAGGATTGGTGATGAAATTTTTTACCTGAAAGAGGGTGGGTTTGCCTATTTACCATCAAAGGTTCCTCATGCTTTTTTAAATCTGACTGATGAACCCGGAGAGTTAATTATGGTTTTCAGTCCGGGTGGCGGCAATCATTTTTTTGAAGAGCTCGGACCACTCACACGAAATGGTCACCCGGATCGGACTGCAGTTGCCGAGGTATTTGAGAAGCATGGTATGACCTTGCTTGGGCCACCGTTAAGCCTGGACTGAGCTTAGCATTTATGTATTAGTCATCATCAATTATCTACCCCGAAACGTCCGCCTGTCGATGTTAAGTAAACTCAAAGCCTGCAAAACGTTGAATTTGCAGGCTGTTTTGTTTTCGCTGGCGAAGTTCCGCTTAGAACAGTTTACACACGAAGCACTTGTGCGAAGCTTCTCTTAATACTAATTCACTTCAACAATAAGTCTACATAAAATATCTCCATTAGGACTCATTATACAAACTCTCACGCCATTCCGCTCACGAAAAACACCAATGCAGCAACGGAAATAATTACTGCAACCACCCACAAAAAACGTTTGGAAGCAACAATGGAAATAGCCGAAATAGCAATGGCAATTTGAAACAAAGTAACAGCTCGTGCCAACACTACGTGCTTTTGCAGCAAATGCTCGGACTCCGCTTCTTTTTGTTTTGCTACTGTTTGAATGTTCTGTTCATCACTCATTAATTTGTTAGCTGCAACCGAATCGGGTTTGGCTGCATGCGTAAGTACTGTTAGCTTAATTGATTTTGCCTGATAATATGCCCATTGGTCGGAGGCCTTGATTTGATTAATCAGTGCCTCGTTTGAATAATGTCCTGCAAATGAACTGGCAATAGCTGCAAAAACGGCAAACAATGCAGTAGATATAGCTACCCAAAGAGACCATCGTCTTTCTTCTTTTCTTTCCTTTGCTTCTTCATTTATTTTATCGTGAAGGGATTCGGTTGGATCTTCAAATTCTTCCATAACAAGGCTTTGTATAAAATTAGCAAAAAACAACACTATATTCACGGAGCCATAAGTCCTGTGAAACCACAAAATGAGTATGCATTGTTTCGGGGGATGAGGTAGCTAACGTTGAAGCATCGGCGATGTAGGGGGAGACTGTGTTAGGTGTGCCCGATTGCAAAGGCTGATTGAGAAACTAAAATAGAAATTTTATTCAATCGCTCCATAAAATTCGTTCTAACTAAATCCCATCTCGCTGGTTTCGTGTTCTAAATTAACGAGTGTAATGAAAAATAACCCGACGAAAAATTTTTGCATCAAATAAAATCTCAAAAAACCCAACCCATCAACGATGGGTCGGGTTTACAGAACCGAAGTCGAAACAATTAATTGAGCTTATTAAGTTTTCGCTTCAATTCCTCAACTTTCGCCTGTTCATTGCTGATTGCATTTTCAATCCTTGCTTTTTTGCGGTCTGTTGCTTTATCTTTTAATGAAGCAATTCTTTTTCTTCTTTTTTCTTTCAACGCCTCAATTCTTTTCTCAATTCTTTCTTTATCTTCCTTTACTGCTGCTTTGAATTGTTTTCTATCATCTGCTATTTCTTTGTCGAATTCTTTTACCTGGTCATCCTCATAATCACTATACACTTCGTCAACATTAGATCTGAAGATGCTGCCGCCTAATTGAGTTATAGAACCATCTATAAATGCGGGACTGTCTTCACTAATTTCAGCCAATATTGCTACATCACCCACTTTCAGGCGATCACTAACTTTATTGACGAAATCTTCAGAGAAATCAACGTAGTCGGTTTCAACAACTGCTCCAATTGCAGTACCGCTAAGCATTCCAATCATCATACCTACCGGACCTCCTATAGCACCTATCAAAGTGCCGAGAGCCATGCCTGATACCAGGCGCAATCCGTCGCTGGATTCGCTTTGCAAGGAGGTATACTCTCCATTAGCACCTTTTTTAATGATTGCTTTTTCAAAAATAGAAATGTCGCCGAAGGATTCCAGCTCAGTGAGCTTGTGAGAAGCTTGAATTGCTTTTGCTTCATCAGGAAATGTCAGAACAACTAGGTTTGTCATTTTTAAAATATTTAATTTTTTGTGCCTACTCTATAAAGTTTTCGGCTTCCCTTAGTTAGTTTTTCTCTCTCTGGAGAAACATTGAATGAGCACGCTTTTCAAATGGCTTTTTTGAAATTTCCGGTGACACTGCCAACTGCTTTTTTAAGCTCCTTTACATCAGCTTTCACGCCTTTTAATGTGAATGCCAGGTAAATGTTCAAAAATCCGCCTACGATGAATGCTGATCCTGAAAATGCTATGATGCTAACTACTCCTGCAGCAGGATAATACACAATTACTCCTCCTAACACCAGCATAAGAATCCCTCCGTATAAAAACCATCCCCACCCGCTGACACCAAGTGACTGCAGATCAAATGCAGTACCCATGAGATAGAAGGAGCGGAACACTAACCAAAAGCCCACGAAATAGGGCAGTGTAACCATAGTAACAACAGGATAAAGAAGAAGATATGTTCCAAGTGCAAGGTCTATAAGGCCTGATACCAGGATCCACCCCCATCCTTTCAACACTTTACTGTTACCTGTCGAGAAAAAGATTTGGCTAAATCCGTTGGTAATCATCAAAACGCTGAAGAGGATGCTAAGACTAACATAGCCAGAGGCGGGCCGTGCATAAATTGCAATTCCCGTGGCGATAAACAATAATCCTGATACCAGGAACCACCACCAGTTTTTGACATTGTATTGAATGCCTTCGATTAAGTTGCTCATAAAATTTCATTTTAAAGTGATTTAATATTGAAATCATAGAGCCGGAATAAGTCTTCAGAGAGGGAAACTAGTCGACGTGATTACAACACAAAGAAACTACAGCGGCGTAGGTAAAAGCAATGACTGTCGTCATGAAATTTCCTTGATTGAAGTCAATAAATATTGGGTTTCGTAAAACAGAAAAAAATAAAGGCAGTCCCAATACAGGAACTGCCCATAAGCAAATTTCGATGTAATTATTTCTTATTGAGGCCATTTGCCAAACCTGCCCAATTCTAAATCCTCGAATGCCTGCTTTATTTCCTGCTCTGTATTCATTACAAATGGACCTGCTGCCACAACAGGTTCTCTTATTGGTTTTCCTGCTACTACCAGCACTTTTAGATCTTCAATTGCTTCGATGCTTATTTCATTGTCATGGTTTGCAGAAGGAGTCATCCACAGCACCTCTTCCTGCGATCCCTCTACTTTGCCTGAACCAAATTTTCCCGAGCCTTTCAAAACATGAATGAAACCGTTGTAGTCTGGTTTGAAATCCTGTTTGGCAATATGGCCGGCTTTCACATTAATTTCCACCATGGTTATGGGAACGTAATTCTCAATTGATGACATTACATTGCCGGATGAACCTGAAATAACTCTATACACGATGCCCTTTTCCATTCGTGTGGGAATATTATCGAACAAAATATTTTGGTAGCGCGGCGCTGTCATTTTCCTGTTGGCAGGAAGATTGATCCATATTTGCAAGAGGTGCGCAAAACCATTTTCGGCAGACTCTTCCAGGTGCAAAATTCCTTTGCCGGCAGTCATCCATTGTACATCTCCTTTCCTAAGTATCCCGCTGTTTCCGTAATTGTCTTTATGATGAAGCTCCCCATCAATCATGTATGTAACTGTTTCCATTCCACGATGCGGGTGATAATCAAATGCACCCTTTTTCATGTAATCTTCAACCATTAATAAAAAAGGATCAAAACGCTGGCAATTTCCTGGCATCAAAATGACTCGTGCCCGATGAATGGGAGTGTCCATTTTCGGAATGATTTTCCATTTTGATGCTATGTCTCTCTTAACTAATTTTTCTAATTGCATATTTAAGTTTATTAATTGTTTGTGGAAATAATTTGATGCCGATGGGCGGTGCACGTAAGATTTATTTACCTCAATAAGCAAATCTTCCGAGAGCTACAAATGCTGATAGGAAGATTATAAACACATTCGTCCAGATTTGTTTTGCTTCATTATACCGGATGTGTTCAACAATTGCCAGCACCATGACCATGCATAGCGATAATGCAGCATAAGGAGTAAGCACCGGACAAACCCCTGTTAATTGTGGCAGAATTAATCCTATGCCAATAAGGAGTTCTGATATGCCAACAAATCTTATGAAGCCTTTTGAACTGTGTGTAGTCCAGGAAAATTTATTCAGTTTTGTGACTGGATAAAAAGTCTTCATATATCCAACAGCGAGCATGATTATGCTCAGTAGTATTTGTATGATCCAAAGTGCAGTATTCATATCACAAAACTATCACCACCGCCACTCTGTATCCATTGCGTTTAAGCAATTAAAACCATTGACTTTCGTCAATAGTTTACCGAGGTTATTTTATTTATTGGTTGACATTCTTTTGCGGACGCGACTTAATGTTTCCGGAGTAAGTCCCATGTAGGATGCTATCATATGTTGAGGTACACGTTGAACAATATTGGGGTAGAGAGTGATGAGTTCCTGGTAACGCTGTTCTAAACTAAGACTAATGACCGACGTCATACGTTTTGCAAGTTGAATATAGGCGTCGGAGGTTTCCAAAAAAGTAAACTCCTGGTATTTTGGAGAAAGTTTTCGCAATTCATCGCTTGCTGTTCTCGTAATTAAGACCAATTCAGAATCTTCAATTGCATCGATATTGTAAACAGAAGGCACCTGCTCAAAGAAGCTGGATAAATCCGTCATGAATTGACCTTCCAAAGCGAACAGGAAAATGTGTTCCGTACCATTTTCCGATACGTTATAAATACGCAATGAGCCTTTTTCTACAAAAGCTACCGACTTGCA
>PSRI01000252.1 GCA_003175935.1 Bacteroidota bacterium | reverse complement strand
GGAATGGCCCACCCTATGGGCCCTCTGCAATTAGCAGATTTCATTGGGCTGGATGTATGTCACAGCATTCTTAAAGTTCTCCATGAAGGCTTTGGAAATCCAAAGTACGCACCCTGTCCTCTTTTGGTGAATATGGTAACTGCTGGCAAACTGGGAGTAAAGTCAGGTGAAGGATTTTATACTTATTCGAAAGAAAACAAAGATCTCGTTGTTAGTAGCAGATTTCGATAGACCTCTCGCCAGGTCGCAAAGGAGCGCAAAGTCCGCAAAGTATACCACCTTCAACATCTAACATTCAACAAACCTTCAACATTCAACAAACCTTCAACCTTCCCTCCTTCGCATGCTACGCTTGCTTCGGCGGGCCTTGCTTCGCCATAGCTTCGCGAAGGCGAGCAAGCAACATCTAACATTCAACAAACCTTCAACCTTCAACCTTCAACATTCAACATTCCTGCCTGCCCGCAGGCAGGCAACCTCTAGCCTTCAAACCATTTCCTGAACTCTGCTGCCTTTTCTTTGCTGATGATGATTTCTTCTGATTTATTGTTTTTGATTTTAAGAGTGATTCGACCGGATTCATCAGTGCGGAAACCTTCGATAGATTTGAGGTGCACCAGGTACTGACGATTAGCCCGATAGAATTGTGAAGGATCGACGAGTTCTGAAATTTCGTCGAGAGAACGATAGTCGGTAATGAATTTCTTCGATTCGGCGTTTACAAGGTAAATGAGCTCTTCCTTAACGAAAAAACAAATTTCATTAGAAGGTACTAATGTTACTGTTCGGCCCTGGTGGACCGCAAACCTTTCCTTGTATTTCTTTAGTTCGCTGAAATTTTTGAAAACTTCTGCAATCTGCCTGATATAATTTTCATTGGAGAATTTTGACTGTAGCAAATGATACTTTTGAAATGCCGTTTGCAATTCAATTTTATCAATGGGCTTCAATAAATAATCAATGCTGTTTAATTTAAATGCCCTAATCGCATATTCATTGTAAGCAGTGGTGAAAATAATCGGACAAGAAGGGAAATCTGCTGAAAATATATCCAGACTAATTCCATCTGAAAGTTGAATGTCTGATAAAACCAAATCAGGCTGCGGATTTGCCAAAAACCATTCCCGGGCTTCCTTAACTGTTGCAATTGGACCTAACAATTCAGCGGCAGGTTCCAACTCCTTTACAAGTTTTGCCAAACTCATTGCGACCAAAGGTTCATCTTCTACAATTAAAATCTTCATAATAGCGGGAGCTGAACTTCAAAATAGTCATATTGATCGATAATGTGAACATTCTTTTTAGCGAGGTAGGTATACAGTTGCACCAATTGCGATAGGCCCTGGCGGTTAGAATTTTCAATTTGCTTGCGTAATTGTTTGTTATTCCTGACATGCAAATTTCCTCCATCATCCCAAATTGAAATCTGCAAAGGGGTTAAATTATTTATTGTATTATGTTTGATCGCATTATCAATCAACATTTGTAAGGTAACCATAACAATCCCTTTTTCTTTTCCTTCATCAGAAATCCTTAAATCAATTTTCAAAGCATTTTTATACCTGATATCCAGCAATGAAATATAATGTTGGATGAACGCTATTTCTGTTTCTAATTTGACAATTTCATTTTCCTTATGATCCAATACATATCGATATACTTTTGAAAGTTGTCTAATGAAATCCGAAGCCAGATCTGGGTTTGAATGAATCAACCCATCAAGGGAAGTAAGCGTATTGAACAAAAAGTGTGGATTGACCTGATTGCGAAGATTGTGATATTGCATCGTGAACTTTTCCTTCTCCAATTTCGCCGCCGTAACCTGCAATTCAGCATTATGAATTACTGAAGTTTTCCATCGTTCAAAAAAGTACTGGAAATATGAAATAAAATTGATCAATGACATGAACACAACGAAAATCACCCCAATTACTGCAAGAAATTGCGGAGTTGCGTAAGCTGGAAGATTCTTATGAACCATATAAATCACCAACAGAAAAAAAGGTGCAATGATACAAATAGTGAGAAAAATTTGAAGAACAATTCTTTGAGCTACATACTGGCTGAAAGGGAACCATTTATCAAGGTAGGAACTCAGCCACTCTACAATCTTCCAGATAATCGTTAATAAAATGAATTGCGCGAAAAACAAAATTGCATGCAAATAAAATGGCCAGTCAGGAATAACAAAATACCTGACGATGGAAATCAGTACAGTAAAAATTCCAATAACCAGGTATGGAAGGAATTTTAGATTCATGCCCGAATAATTTGACCGTCCTGCATTTCAACAATGCGATCCGAACCTGCAGCAAAATCTTTGTCGTGTGTAACTGTAATAATGGTTTGATGATTTTCTCTTGCTAACTGTTTAAATATATCGAAAACCCTCTGGGAATTGGATTTATCTAAATTACCTGTAGGTTCATCTCCCATAATAATATCCGGATCATTGATGAGTGCTCTCGCTATGGCAACTCTTTGCTGTTGACCACCGGATAATTTTGAAGAAAGCTTATGCGAATACTCATCCATCTCAACCAGTTTGAGTTTTTCAATGGCGCGGTGTTCAATTTCCTCTTCACTGTATTTACCCAGTTTTAATGCAGGAAGCATTACATTCTTAAGCGCAGAGAACTCAGGTAAAAGATAGTGGAACTGAAATACGAATCCCAGATGCATATTTCTGAATCCTGCAAGTGCATTCTGTTTCCAGCCATTAAGCCTTTCGCCTTTTATTTCAAGATCACCTGTAAAATCTGTATCCATTGTAGATAGTATATATAGCAGGGTGCTCTTCCCGCAACCGGATTTCCCTACAACAGAGAGAAATTCGCCCTTCCCCACTTCAAAACTAACGTTCTTCAGTACCTGAAACGGTTCTGGTTCGTTGAAGTATTTAACAATGTTGGATGCTTTTAGAACAGTCTCCATAAAATTTGATTCAAATATTTTTCTAGCCCCTGATAATTATTACAGGGTCAATTTTCGAAGCCTTCAGTGCAGGGAAATAGCCCGCGAACAAGGTCGTAATAAATCCAAATAGTACGCCCAGGATATAATGTTGTGGCAAAAAATTTACAGGAAAAGTGCTTATTCTAAAAAAAGTGCCAGCAGGGAATGGTGTAATAGAAAGCAAATAGCTAAATAAAAATCCAAGCAGCAATCCCAGCAACCCTCCAGCAACTCCAATTACAAGTGATTCAAGTAAAAAAATAGCAGTGATATCGTTTCCCTGGAACCCGGTAGCTTTTAAGATAGCGATATCCTTCATTTTATTCACGATATTCATGTTCATGATATTGTAAATACCGAATCCTGCAACCAATAAAAGTGTGAATGAAACTACTCCTGTCATAATATTCCTGATCTTCTCTCCTGCCAAAATTGAAGCATTTGCTTCCTGCCAATCCTCCAAATAAACACCAGGCATCTGTGCTTTCAATTCACTCTTAATTTCAGTTGCCTTGTTCATATCATTCAATTTAATATTGATATCAGTGATATATGAAGGATCCCTTTGGAGAATTTTCTGAACAGTGGCAAGCGTGGCATAACTCTTAGAATCATCCAGACTAACAATACCAAATGAAAAAATTCCCACGACTTTCAGAGTGATGTTATAACCTTCAGGTGTCGTCACATTTACCCTGTCACCCACATGTACACCTGCTTTTTGCGCGAGACCTTTACCTAAAATCACATCGTCTGAACCTTTCAATAGATCATCAAGAGAACCGTCATCCATTTTTCCGCTCAACCCAAATAGTGCATCCTGTTTTTTTACATCAATTCCGCTAATATTTGCCGGAATTTGCACAGGACCATTATTGAAAAACACCTGCGAAGAAACCATGGGGGCAACACCTCTTACTTCTGGCATTTTTTCAATTTTATCCGCAATCAATAGTCCGTTTTTAATTTTTGCCAGGTCGTTTTTAGGACGCTGGTGAAATACCACATACCATGAGTTGTTACCTGTACCTGCTTTTGAAATTATTTTTTCGTCCTTTACTTCAACGGGATTATAAATCCGAATATGTGGCGTATTGTCCATGGCCATATCTTCAAGAAACTGGTTGACACCCGTCATAAAACTTATCATGACGATAAACATAGAAATACCAAACAATACACCCAGCATGGCCACGACACTTTGCTTTTTCTTCGTCACCAGGTGGGTTATAGCAATCCCAAATGCGAGTTTCCAGTTCATTTTGTAACTATTAAGGTGGAATTAATATCAAGTCCCGTTTTTATTTGTACCCAATCAGAATCTTCGGCGCCTCTAGTCACTTTTACTTTGGTGATTTTTCCATCTTCCTTAATCATCACACTATCTCCCTTTAAAAGCGCTTTCCGGGGTACAACAAGAGCAGCCTGGTTCTGACTAACCACAATATTTGCTTCGATATTTAAACCATAAAGTTTAATAGGAATTTCCTCAGCAAAAACAGCATCTACCCTAAATGATTGCTCAATTTTATTCAGCAGCGGATATATTTTTTTGATTGTGGCTTTAAAAACTTTATCCGGATAAGCATCCATCGTTATCAAAACATTTTGTCCAACAGAAATTTTACCAAGGTCATCTTCGTCTACAGATAATTTTGCAATCATAGGTCCTGACCCTATCAGAGCTATGGGTTGATTCGCGTATACCATATCGCCGGTTTGCTTGTAAATATCATAGATGATCCCATCGGCAAAGCTCTTCACAATACCATTGCTCTTTGTAGCTTTTGCAACCTGAAGTTTATTGTTTGCTTCCTGAAGCTGGATGGCGGATGATAATTTTTGGTTCGACAATTGTTGTTCTGCAGTTGCTACATCACGTTGCGAAGTTTCGTATTGCAATTTGTAGCGATCGTAATTACTTGCAGAAATCGCATTCTGGTCGTACAGGGCTTTGTATCGAACATATTGAATGCTATCATTTTTCAATCTTATTTTCGCCGCAGCAAGGCGATTATTTAATTCACTTACCATTGGTGAATTAGGAGATGCAACAGGACGGGTTTTCTCTACTAGAGCTTCAGCAGTTTGTACCTGCGCTTGCTGGTTTACGTTAGAAAGGGAAAACATAAAAGCGCCTTTGCTTACAGTATCCCCTTCCCTGTACATTGATTTATCCAGGAACCCTTCGGTTGCCGCCACAACTTTATATTCATCCTCAGGAACCAGAACTCCCGAAGCATAAACCGCTGTTGTTAATTTTTTCATTTGAGGTTTTACCTCGGTTTGCTTTTGATTGCAGGCAACTATTCCCGGTACAATAAGCCCAGACAAAATGAAATATTTCATGCTATTGAATGTTATTTGAAATCAGTACATAATTTAAAATTCCATCTGACAGATTTTGCAAATGATTCAATTTCGCGCGCACATAATCCAGGAAAATGTTATAGAACTCATCAAACTCCATCACACCTTCTTTCATATTTAAACCGGCGATTCGAATATTTTCCCTCGCGACCTGTAATTTATTTTCAAGTGTATTTTTTGTTTGAAAGGCCGTATAGTAGCAGTTCCACCAGTCTTTTTGTTGCTGCGTCAATACTGATTTAGTTCTCTCCTGTTCCAATCTGGACGACTCAAGCAACAATTTATTTTTCTTTTGCTGGTTCCTGATGTTCCATCCATTGAAAAGGGTATAGTCCAGTCGCAGTCCTAATGTACTCGCATCATAGCTTACTGTTTGCGCTTCTTTAATTTGCCAGGTATATGCATATCGGCCGTAAAAGGATAGCCTTGGTAGAGCTGATTTTTTACTTTCTGTAAAGGCCTGTTCTGCTACATTTACCCGGGCAATTGCTTCTTTCCATGCTGGCCTCTTATCAATGTTTGTATTTTCCGAAAGCATCGGCCAGTTAAATCCGTTAAGAGAATCTGAAATATTCAGGCTAACAGAGTCAGGAACGTTCATTAGTGAACGGATGGCATTCATCGCCTGCACCTCCAGTTTCGCATAGCCGGGACCGCCGGCTTCTACATCCAATTGAAGGTTACGGGATCGATTATAATCTGATGGATTTAGAATTCCGGTCTTATTTCTATCCTGCATTACAACCATTAACTGGGCCACAATCTTTGCGTTTTCATTATTCAATTCAATCATTGCCCTGGAAAGCAAAACCTGGTAGTACCATTGTGTGAGCTGAATATGCAATGCTTCAATTTGGGCAGCCTGGTTCCACCCTATCTGCGTTTGTTGCAATTTTGATTTTTCAAGTTGAGCCCATTTCTCCAGGTTTATTACGGGCATCGAAACTTCCGCTCCCGCAGCAAACATGAAAGGCAATCCAAATTGTACTTTTTGAAATTTATCTGCAGGTCCACCAAATATACTTTCAGGAATAACCTGTGTAGCAATTACCGGGTAATATTCTGAAAGTCCATATAGCGAAACTTTAGGCAAAATCCCTGATTTTGTTATTTCACGGTCTGTAGATGCTATGGCGTTTTGCAAAATCGCCTGTCGGGCCGTCACACTATTCTTATCGGCATAATCTAATACTTCCTGTAGTGAGGAAAATTTTACCTGAGAAAATGAAATTAGGGACCATAAACATGCCATTAATAAAGCCAGTCCTTTTATCATCTTGAAAAATTTAGTGCAAAGTGACATCTGCAAACGCAGAAATTCACATCAATTTGATTAAGGCGGAATATTTTATCAATGAAACAGAAGAATCCTGCAAGGAAAACATTAGCGTCTTAACTTCGGGTAAGTATATGTTGCAAAAACAGTTTATATCACACCTGGAAAAAGAGCTGACCAAACACTTTTCTGATACTGTTACAATTAGTGGCCACCACTCAATTCATGGAGGAGACATTAACGAAACTTATACACTCGAAACAAATCAGGCGAAATATTTTTTGAAAGTTAATGACCAAAAGATCGGTGATGATTTATTTGAGAAAGAAAGGAAAGGGCTTTTATTATTGAGACAGGCTGATTGCATCAGAACACCACTCCCATTATTCAATGGAAAATTTGAAGAGAAGATTTTTTTGTTGATGGAATTTATTTCGAGAGGTAGTCCCGGAAAGGGAATGTGGAATGAATTCGGAGAATCTCTCGCAACACTGCATCATCAAAGCGCCAGAGAGTTCGGACTGGATCATAATAATTATCTCGGTAGTGTTCCTCAAAGCAACCATCAGCATAAAACCTGGGCAGCATTTTATGGTGAAGAACGGATTATGAAATTAACAGCAGCACTTAGACAAATGGGACTGCTTGAATTGCGATATGAAAAGGCCGCCGTGCATTTATGTTCCAGGCTTATCGATATTTTTCCTGATGAGGATCCATCATTGCTTCATGGTGATCTCTGGGGCGGGAACTTTATGGTTGATGATTTAGGGAAAGCAGTAATATTTGATCCTGCGGTTTACTTCGGCCACAGGGAAATGGACCTGGCTATGTGCAGGCTTTTTGGTGGCTTCGATCAGGAATTTTTTGAGGCTTACGAATACTACTACCCTTTGGAGAAAGATTACGGTAAACGGGTGCCTGTCTGCCAGCTATATCCTCTACTGATCCATTTGCTCCTTTTTGGGGGTCATTATCATCATGATGTCATTGATATTCTTGATCCATATCAATAAATCACCCGGACGATTTTAATCGTCCGCCACTTGCATTAAAATTGTCTCAAATAGAGGCAACCATAGCCGATGGGAAAACGTATAGAAACTGTAAACCCGGAAGACCGTAACTTATCAGCCTTAAATTACTTTTTAACACGAAGGCTTGGACACTGCAAATGTCAACATTAATAGGCTCATCGAGGGCTGTTGCGAAAACGAACGTCGCAGTCAGAAGGAACTATACCTTCTTCTGAACGATTATGCGTACAAAATTTGTTACCGGTATACCAGCAAAGCTGAAGAAGTCGAGGAACTCGTAAGTGAAGGCTTTTTGAAACTATTTAAGAACATAAACCGGTTCGAGACTAACAGGTATCCCGATACACTTTCTGCTTTGAAAGGATGGTTCAAGAGAATTTTGATTAATACCTGTATTGACTTTTACCGCAAGTATCATAACAATGCGTATTACCAGCAACTCACTGAAGATAATGCCTCGTTACAGGATCACAGCGCTTCCGGACTCGACATTATCGCATATAAAGAGATCATTGAAGCAATCAGATTATTATCGCCATCTTATAGGGCCGTATTTAATCTTTTCGTAATTGAGGGTATGTCGCATGAACAGATTTCAGAGCAAATGGGAATTTCAGTGGGGGCTTCAAAATCCAATCTTTCAAAAGCGAGAGAAAATTTGAAAAAAATTCTACTAAAAAAAACATCGTATAAAGCTTATGCTTGATTGTTGTGCTAACCTTAGAAATACTGCAGAAAATTTGAAAAAAAATCTACTAAAAAAAACATCGTATAAAGCTTATGCTTGAATTTTCTGACCAGGAACTGGACCGATTGGCCAGGGAGGCAGCAGAAAATTATGATGCTTCACAGAGCCCGATTTCCTGGGATTCGATCCGCCAGGAACTCGACAAATCGATGCCCGCAGGGAAATCGAAGGACAGAAGAAAATTCTTCTGGCTCTTTCTCTTTGCTGCATTATTTGTTGGAGGTGGTACCTACTATTTATGGTCGGCCAGGGGAACCAAATTAGATCAAAATAAGTCCCTCGGCTCAAATACCAATTCCGCATCTAATTCGAACGCTAATCAGAATTCTTCATCTTCAACCACAGAAGATAAAGTATCTGCATCAAATTCAAATAGCGAACAGAAAACCGTCGCAACCACAGAAGAGAATAATAACAAAGTTGCCGACAGGACCAGTGCAAAAGATCAGCATAGTTTAAGCCGGTTAGATGGAGGAAACAATAGTGCAAACAAAAATGTTGCTGCATCTCCGAAACCTTCAAATATAAGTACCCGAAATGCTGCCAATGGCAATACGGGTAAGTCTAATAAGTTCGCGAGTAATAATCAAAACAAATCTGTCAAATCCGGCAAAGGGAAAAATGCTAACAATGCGGTGACCGCCGGTGGTTTGGCCGTTACTGAATCCGCGATGCCAGCCTATCAATATCCGGATCCATCTGAAAAGAATCTAAGCTTTTCAAGTCCATTAAACGTTCCCGATCAGAAAATGAATAATTATGCATCGCCGTACCGTGAAAATGCAAAAAAATCTTCTGAAACTGCGGCTGCGAAAAAACAAACTACACTCACCAAACAACCACAGAAGGGCCCTGAAATCTCAGTAGTATACTCGCCTGACTGGAGCAATATTAATTTTACAGGAAGCGGCGAAGTAGGTTACAATTACGGAGTTTTACTGGGATATAATTTTAATTCAAGATGGTCTGTTGAAACCGGATTGATTTATACAAAGAAGAATTATGCTTCAAGTGGTGAAAATTTCAAATTCCCTCCAAACTATTATTACGGAAGTCTTGTGAAAGCTGAGGGTTATTGCGAGATGTTTGATATCCCACTGAATGTTAGATACAATGCAATTGCTACAAATACGCAAAAAGTATTTATAAGCGCCGGCCTGTCGTCTTACCTCATGAATAAAGAACATTATAAGTTTCATTGTACGAATGGCGGAAATTATTGGCCAAGCTGGTATACCAACGAACAAAACACCAGTTACCTGTTTTCCATTGCAAATCTCTCTTTTGGTTATGAATATGCGTTCGCTAAGCATTTCTCATTGCTTGCAGAACCCTATTTCAAATTTGCTTTAAGTGATATAGGTTCAGGGAATGCCAGACTGAATAGTATGGGAATATATATCGGGTTAAAATATAAGCCCACGCTGGGAAAATCCCAGGGATCGGTTCATAAATAATTTTCTTCTTCAGTTGTATTTGGTATAGATGCGTCCTGATTCTTCAGGATGCTTTTTTTTGACTTCACGCAAAGCCGCCAGGGAACGCAAAGACGCTAATTTTTCGTATCAAACCAGACCTTTTCCTTACTATTAAAATTGCCATTATAGTTAACGGTTAGTTCCTCACCCGATTTAATATTCTTAACCGTTTTGATAAACATGATCTGCTCGTCAAAATCCATAAAATATTCGCAATTGGAATTATAAGAGTGATTGTAGACAGGCACATATCCCAACGCCATACAGCATTGATCTTTTTTCTCGCCCCATACAAAAATATAGTCATGTAAAAGAGTTTGGTCCAGGAGCTTTCGTTCTTCATTACTCATCACTATAACGGGAGAAATTTCCACAATGGTGCCTGAGTCGATCTTTTTGTTCGTAAAAACGCCCCGTCCTTTATCTTTGGAGCTATCAATATAGAGATAAGGCTTGATCATGTGTAGTTGGTTATCTGTTTGTGAATTCGTTTTGACATGAACACACAGTCAAAACTATCTTTAATTTTAAATCAAAGTGCGAATCAATGGCTGATGAGCTTGAAAATATTTCCCTTCAGGATCAGTTTGAAGACGTCATCAAGTCGGGCGACATACTGCAGATCCAGGAATATCTGAATCATCAGAATATAAGTGATGTGGCCACACTGATCAGCGAATATGAAGACTACGAAACGCAGATCATATCAAGCCTTTCACCACATCGTGCTGCCAGTACTTTTAAGATCCTGGATCTACCGGAACAAAAAAGAATTATTCAGTCCCTCCCACCCATAAAAACAGCCGAACTATTAAACGAACTCCCCGCGGATGATCGTACCGCCTTTTTGGAAGAACTTCCCACGGAAGTCGTGCGGGAATTAATCAAACTTCTCGATCCGGAAGAAAGACGGGTTACCCTCTCACTTCTAGGATATCCCGAAGGAAGTGTGGGTAGGTTAATGACCCCGGATTATATAGCCGTGTACCCCGATTGGACGGTTCAAAAAGTAATCGACTATATCCGAGAATATGGCCGCGATAGTGAAACAATCGATGTGGTTTACGTAATTACAGAAAAAGGAGAATTCATTGACGATATCCGCATAAGGGAAATCATTTTGGCCAGTCCGGAGAAAGTAATTATAGACGTAATTGATAATCGTTTCATCACACTTAATGTAAACGACGACCAGGAAAAAGCAAATACGATTTTCAAAATGAATAATCGCGTGGCCTTACCTGTTGTCGACGATCACAATATTCTTCTGGGTATCGTCACCATCGACGACGTTTTGTGGGTAGCGAATGAAGAATTCAGCGAAGATATTCAAAGGATAGGTGGTACCGAAGCCCTCGATGAACCATATCTTGAAATATCTTTTTTCAAACTCATAAAGAAAAGAGTCGGTTGGCTCATTATTCTTTTCATAAGCGAAATGCTAACTGCAACGGCTATGAGCTATTTTGCAGATGAAATTCAGAAGGCCGTCGTGCTTTCGATTTTTGTTCCTCTCATTATGTCCAGCGGTGGCAACAGCGGGTCACAAGCTTCCACTCTTATCATCCAGGCAATGGCAGTTGGAGAAGTCCGCCTGAACGACTGGTGGAGGGTTATGCGAAGAGAAATCTTCTCAGGGGTAGTTCTTGGAAGTATCCTGGGCGTAATAGGCTTCATTAGAATTTTTATCTGGCACCTGCTGATGCATCAGGGTATTATTCACGACATTTACGGACCCTACTGGTTACTGATTGGGTTTACTGTCGGTGTATCACTAATCGGCGTAGTATTGTGGGGAACTCTGTCAGGATCGATGCTTCCCATCATTTTGAAGAAGTTGGGCGCTGACCCTGCAGTTTCTTCGGCTCCGTTTGTGGCCACACTTGTTGACGTAACCGGATTGATCATATATTTTTCCGTGGCTTATATTTTCCTTCAACAATTACTTGCATAATTTTCACACTATCCATAAATCAACACCATGAGAAAATCCTTTCCCCTGATCTTCATTCTATGCGTGCAATTCTGTTATTCCCAATCTAACATTTCTGTAGAAAAAATAATGCGGGATCCTAAATGGATCGGCACCTCGCCATCAACACCGCAATGGAGCGCCGGAGGCAAATTTTTATATTTCAATTGGAACCCGGATAAAATGATTTCGGATTCACTCTATTTCATTTCCCTGGAAAATAAGGTACCACAAAAAGCAAGTCCCGACCAAAAAAACAAGTTTGTAGATAATGAAGATGTACAATACAATGTAGCGCGAACCAAGTTCACTTATAGCAAAGACGGTGATATATATTTGGTAGATGTTAATTCAAATCAATCAAAACGAATTACTCAAACCCAGGAATCAGAATACAATCCTGTTTTTTCTTTCGGCGATACCAAAATTGTGTTTAGCAGAAATCAGAATCTCTATGCATGGGATATTGCAAATGGAACTACCCTTCAGTTAACCAATCTTCAAAAAGGAAACAAACCACCAGATGAATCCAGCGTAAAATTAAATAGCCAGGAAGAATGGCTTAAGCAGGATCAACTGCAATGGATTCAGGTTTTGAAATCGAGAAAAGAAAAAAAAGATGCAGCCGACAAATATGATAAGTCTCAAAAAAATGATTTACGGTCCATCTATTTCGAAGATAAAAATCTGTCGTCACTTAATATCAGTCCGGATGGCCGTTTTATCACATACAGATTAGTGAAACCTGCAAAAGATGCGAAGAATACAATTATACCTGCTTACGTAACTGAATCAGGATTTACCCAGGACCTTTCGGGTCGCACTAAAGTAGGAGCTCCATTAAGTAGTTCTGAATTTTTCGTCTATGATCGCACAGCGGATTCTGTTATCCAGGTAAAAACTGATTCAATCGAAGGCGTCAGGGATATTCCTGAATATGTAAAGGATTACCCTAAAAAATATGAAGAAAGAAAAAAGAATAATTCAACTAAAGCCGTGAGCATATTCGGACCTATTTGGTCCGAACACGGGAAGAACGCAATTGTTGATATTCGTTCACAGGATAATAAAGACAGGTGGCTGATGTTGCTGGATCCTGCAACAGGAAAATTGAAATTGCTGGATCATCAAAGAGATGAAGCATGGATAGGTGGTCCGGGCATGAACAATATGGGCTGGATCGATGAAGATCATTTCTGGTTTCAATCTGAGGTAACCGGATATTCACATTTGTATACTGTTAATGTACTTACTGCACAGAAGACTGCGATTACTTCAGGGAAATATGAAATTCAGCAGGCCAGGCTTTCGCATTCCAAAAAATATTTTTATATAATAACCAATGAAGTTCATCCTGGTGAACAACAATTTTATCGGTTACCCGTTACCGGTAGTAAGGCAGAAAGAATTACGACCATGGAAGGTGCGAACCAGGTTTCAGTTTCTCCCGATGAAAAATATATTTCAATTCTTTATTCTTACTATAATAAGCCCTGGGAACTTTATCTGCAGGAAAATAAACCTGGTGGTAAGTTGGAACAAATTACAAATCGGGCACAGTCAGATGAATTTAAATCTTATGCATGGCGGGTCCCTGATTTGATTACGGTCACCGCTGGCGATGGGGCCCAGGTTTATGCAAGATTGTATAAACCCTCGAACCCTGCACCCAATGCACCCGCAGTAATTTTTGTTCACGGCGCAGGCTACCTGCAAAATGCGCACAAATGGTGGAGCTCCTATTTCAGAGAATACATGTTCAACAATTTTTTGACTGATAATGGTTACTATGTGCTTGATATGGATTACAGGGGAAGCGCCGGTTATGGCAGAGACTGGAGAACAGGTATTTACAGGTTTATGGGCGGCAAAGACCTATCGGACGAGGTAGATGGTGCAAAATTCCTGGTTGATAAATACAAAGTAAATCCTGCACATATTGGAATGTATGGGGGTTCCTACGGTGGATTTATTACACTCATGGCCATGTTCACCAAACCCGGAACTATTGCGGCAGGTGCGGCATTGCGACCCGTAACGGATTGGGCTCATTATAATCATGGCTATACATCAGCCATTCTAAATACACCTGTGGAAGACAGCATCGCTTACAGAAAAAGCTCTCCAATTTATTTTGCAGAGGGATTACAGGGTTCTCTTTTGATCTGCCATGGAATGATGGACCTCAATGTACATTTTCAGGACGTGGTTAGATTAACTCAAAGACTCATTGAATTAGGCAAAAACAATTGGGAACTCGCCCCATATCCGTTGGAAGATCATGGATTCGTTGAACCGAGTAGTTGGACAGACGAATACAAAAGAATTTTTAAGCTTTTTGAAACTCATTTGAAATAGCAAATACTTAGCGGCGTTTCTAAATTTTCAATAATTTGCGCAATCGGTTGCGTAAACCCGATTTTTAATTAAACCATACTTATGTGCGGAATTGTAGCCTATATAGGCCAAAGACAGGCTTATCCTGTTATTTTAAAAGGGTTGAAAAGACTGGAATACCGGGGTTATGATAGTGCCGGAGTAGCCTTATTGAATCACGGCCTAAAACTTTATAAAAAGAAAGGCAAAGTTGCCGAATTGGAAGAGTCCGTTGTTGGCAAAGATCTTCAGGGGCAAATCGGCATTGGCCATACCCGATGGGCTACACATGGTGAGCCGAGTGACCGTAATGCACACCCGCACCTGTCTGCAAATGGCAAATTCGCCATGATCCACAATGGAATTATTGAAAACTATGCCCAACTCAAACAGGAGCTTCTCAATAAAGGATACAAGTTTCACAGCGATACTGATACTGAAGTACTCCTCAATTTTATTGAAGATATCCAGGTGAATAACCAGGTTGGATTGGAAGAGGCCGTAAGAATTGCACTCAAGCGTGTTGTAGGTGCATATGTCATCGTGCTTCTTGACAAAGATCATCCCGATACCCTCATTGCTGCCCGAAAAGGTAGTCCACTTGTAATCGGGATCGGTAAAGGAGAACATTTTTTGGCAAGCGACGCATCTCCCATAATTGAATACACAAAAGAAGTAGTCTACGTAAATGACTATGAAATTGCGATAATAAAAGCAGACGAACTCATTCTCAAAAACCTCGGCAATGAAAAGCAAACGCCTTTCATTCAAAAGCTTGACCTTGAACTGGCTGCCATAGAAAAAGGTGGTTTTGATCATTTCATGCTTAAAGAAATTTTTGAGCAGCCACTTACGACTTACGATTGCTTACGGGGAAGATTAGACGCTACATTCGGAACCATCACAATGGGTGGTGTTCAAAATCATATTGAGCAGTTGAAAAATGCAAACCGAATTATCATTGTAGCTTGCGGAACTTCATGGCATGCGGGATTGGTCGCAGAATATGTAATAGAAGAACTTTGCCGAATACCTGTTGAGGTTGAATATGCATCAGAATTTCGTTATAGGAATCCAGTCATTCATAAAGGCGATGTAATTATTGCCATCTCGCAAAGCGGGGAAACAGCAGATACACTGGTTGCAATTGAAAAAGCAAAAGAACAGGGAGCGGTTATCTTCGGTATTGTAAATGTTGTGGGCTCCTCCATTGCCAGAATTTCCAACGCTGGCGCCTATACGCATGCGGGGCCCGAAATCGGAGTTGCCAGCACAAAAGCGTTCACTGCACAGCTTGTGGTGCTTGCCCTGGTTGCTCTAAAAATTGCAATTGAAAAAGGCACTATAACAAGAGACAGATATCAACATCTACTCAATGAACTGAACGATGTCCCTGAAAAAGTAAAACTGGTTCTTGGGCAGGCCGACCATGTTCGCGAAACAGCATTAAAATATAAAGACGCTAAAGATTTCCTCTATCTCGGCAGAGGTTATAATTTCCCTGTGGCCCTGGAAGGAGCGCTCAAGTTGAAAGAGATTTCCTATATACATGCAGAAGGTTATCCTGCAGCAGAAATGAAACACGGACCAATTGCATTAGTTGATGAAACATTACCTGTTGTTTTTGTAGCAACAAAAGATTCTTATCATCAAAAAATAGTGAGCAATATCCAGGAAATAAAAGCCCGTAAGGGAAAAGTAATTGCATTAATTACCGAAGGTGATGAAACACTTACGGGTCTTGCAGATGATGTATTGATTGTTCCTGAAGCTGACGAAATAATTGCACCAATTATTAGCGTTGTTCCACTCCAGCTGATTTCATATTACATCGGAGTGGCTAAAGGTCTGGATGTGGACAAACCCCGTAACCTCGCAAAAAGTGTCACCGTAGAATAAGTGGAATTGAATAAGTTTTTTGGATTCAAATTATTTCATACCAGTTTTTCATGAACCAAATAAGTAAGCATCCATTAGAAAGTCTCGGATATAATTTTATTTCTCCGGAATTTTTGCCCAAAGGAAAAAATGAATATCACCTCAGGAATATTCAAAACCGAAATGGCATCAAATATCGTCATCTCTCTGCTCTCGAAATTGAAGTACTCGTCAGAAACAGAAATACTTCAGATGACTGGAATAAAATTTTGGTATCAGACGCATTCAATCCGGAATTAGTAAAAAACTGCAAATTCTTCGGACTCGTAAGAATCGGAAAACTGGAACCCTATTTTCTCGAATACCATAATCTTCGCATGCCCGTGGGCATGTACAACAGCACGATTATTAGCTGTGATTTTGGGGATAATGTTGTAGTGGACAATGTTAACTATCTCTCTCATTATATCGTGGGTAGTGAAGTGATCCTGGTGAATGTAAATGAACTCGCCACGACTAACGCTTCAAAATTTGGCAATGGAATTATTAAAGATGGTGAATCAGAGAGCATCAGGATATGGATTGAAATTGCCAATGAAAACGGTGGTAGAAAAGTCATACCATTTAACAGTATGCTTCCAGGGGATGCATACTTGTGGTCAAAATACCGTGACGACGAAGTAATGCTGGAAAAATTCAAAGAGTTTACTCAAAAAGAATATAGTGCCCAACGTGGTTATTACGGAAAGATTGGTGATCGCAGTATTATAAAAAACACGAGAATTATTAAAGATGTTTGGATCGGTTCTGATGCCTATATCAAAGGCGCAAACAAGTTAAAAAACCTAACCATTAACAGTAGTCCCGATGCTCCATCACAAATCGGGGAAGGCTGTGAACTGGTAAATGGAATAGTTGGTTTTGGATGTCGTGCTTTTTACGGAGTAAAGGCTGTGAGATTTGTAATGGCATCCCATTCCCAATTAAAATATGGAGCCAGGCTGATCAATTCCTATCTGGGTAACAATTCTACAATTTCCTGTTGCGAGGTTTTAAATTCACTCATTTTTCCCAGCCACGAGCAACACCACAATAACTCATTTTTGTGCGCCGCAACTTTATTAGGACAAAGCAATATGGCAGCAGGTGCAACCATTGGATCAAATCATAATTCGAGGAGCCCGGATGGAGAAATTGTTGCTGGCCGTGGATTTTGGCCTGGCCTCTGCGTAAGTTTGAAACATAATTCAAAATTTGCCTCATTCAACATTCTTGCAAAAGGAGATTATCCAGCAGAATTAAATGTGCCGATCCCTTTTAGTTTAATTAGCAACGATGTTTCAGATGATAATCTAATCATCATGCCTGCATATTGGTTTCTCTATAATTTGTATGCCATCAGTCGAAACGAGTGGAAATATAATGAAAGGGACCAACGAATAGTAAAAACTCAAAGACTCGAATTTGATGCCCTGGCTCCAGATACAATTAATGAAATTTTTGAAGCTTTAAGCCTTATGGAACTTTGGGCAGGAAGAGCTTTTCTCAAAAATGAAGATCCTGATAAGAATCATAGTCCGGCAGAATGTAAAAAAATGGGTCGCGATATTTTAAATTCAGATGATAATATTCTACATGAACTGGAATATGTTGCAGAAGGAATTGAAAACAGCGAAAGAAAAACAGTGATTCACAAACTTCCTCAAGCCTATTCAGTTTTTAAAGAACTGATTATTTATTATGGAGTCGTTCAAATTGTAAAAAATCTGGAAGGAAAGAAAATCGGCAATTTCGCAGCTTTCACCAAAACTCTTCCTAAAAACCCTAAAAGAACAGAGTGGCTAAATATTGGCGGGCAATTAATTTTGAAAGATGAGGTTGAAAAATTCAGAAGTAAAATCAGGCAAAATAAAATAAAGAGTTGGGACGAGGTTCACTTATTTTATGAAGCTCAGGGCACCACTTATGAGGAACAAAAATATTCCCATGCCATAGCGTCTTTGTTTGAGTTGTGCAATTTTACTTCAAATAGGATTACTCCAACCATGATTGAAGATCTGCTTAAACAATCGATAGAAACAAAATCCTGGATCACAGAAGGAATTTATGAATCAAGAGCTAAGGACTATTCGAATCCATTCAGAAAAATGGTATATGATACCAATACTGAAATGAATATAGTGCTGGGCAAATTAGAGGACAATTCTTTCATAGCCCAACAAAACGAAGAGCTAAAGAACTACAAAAGAAAAGTGAATAAGATTTTAAAAAGTTTGAGCTAGGTCGAATTATTTATTTGCCAGATCAGGCTTCAATACATAATTCTTCAAAATTGAATATCCGCCGAATAGAAGACCCGCAAAGAATAAAGTGGCAACGATGCTGTTTCTATAGAAAGGAAGCCCATCAGTGATCGCCTGCATAAGCCCTTCAAAAGTCCTTGGTCTTTGTAATCCTCCGACCCCACTGAACCATACTGCAAAATTGGAAAGGAAAAAATAAATTGTAGGTGCTACAACTGACATTAATGCTATATTAAAAAAACTGGGTTTTCTGATAAGAAATCCCAAAGCAGTAATAAGAGCAAATAATATATAATTAGTGAGCTGTCCGTTATAAAAGCCGGGTATAATCGTCCAACCCAGGCTATACATTCCCTGATAAAGTAAATCTGAAATAAATATAGAAAGTATAGGCAACGCAAAAGCCCATTTCTTATCTTTTATAACAGACCCACCAAAAAAGGCCATTGCAATTTGAGGAGCAAAACCCGGTGCACGATCGGGAATAATGCGATAGACAGCTGCGATTACTATCAGTGCCAGGAAGGAAAAAATCGTGAGTTTATCGAGTTTCATTTTTTTGAGTTTTGGCCCAGGCAAAGTTAAGGTTTTAAGCCACCTGCTCCAATCTTTATTCAGGAACTCCGGCTTTATAAATTTCGGACTGAGTTTCTGTTTCGATAGAATAGTTTTCTCCAAATTCAATGAAAACTGCCCCTCCCTTTTGAACAGCCAGTTTTTTGTTGCCATTGTAAAATACCACTTCACCACTCAAAACGATACATATTTCTGCGGAACCAGCCCTGTGATTGTATGAAGTACCATTTTTAATTTTAATTCTGCTTACCACGAAATCTGGAACTGGACATTTGTAAATATATTCTGATCCATTTTGTTCACCTTTCAATATGAAAGGATCAACACCTTCAAAAAGAATATGTTTCATCAACTCCTTTACATCAATATGCTTTGTAGTGAGCCCTCCCCGCAAAACATTATCCGAATTCGACATCAGTTCGATATTTTGTCCCTCGAGATATGCATGAGGAACTCCCGCGCCCTGGAAGATCGCTTCACCTTTTTTCAGATGCAGTAAATTGAAAAAATAAATAGAGAAAATTCCCCTGTCCAGATTCTTAAATTCTTTAAGATTTGAAACGGCTTTTCCTGCCCAGTACGCCGGGTCTGCTTTTGACAGTCTCCCTTTTTCATACTCGGCACTTATTTTTTTCATAAGGGGTGCTAATATTTTATCTGTTTCTTCAGATGAAAATTCCATTACCTTTTTATAGAGTCCATAATATCCTTCGTTTTTAAAAACGGGTAGGAGGAAATTAAATTCCTCAATATTCTCAAGTGTTTTAACCAGTTCTTTTTGTGGTTTAAATCCGTGTAACAGCCAAAAATCACCCAGTGCAACTGCAACTTCAGGCTTATGATTTTGATCTTTATAATTCCTGTGAGAAGCTTGGACGGGAATACCTTTTTCATTTTCCAGGATAAAACCTTTTAATGCCTCATCTTTATTGGGGTGCACCTGGATGGAAAGCATGTCTTTTACATCAAGAACCTTAAATAGGAATGGTAATGATCCGAATTCATCATATGAACCTTTACCCAGAATTTTCTCGGGATCATTCGCAATCCATTGGTCCAGGCGGACGGAATCACCTTCACCTGTATCAATCATGGAAGGGCTCGCAGGATGAGCACCCATCCAATATTCTGCATATGGTTCATTTTGCAAATTTGAAACTCCAAGCAGGTCCGGAATAAACTTAAATCCTCCCCATGTATAATGCTGAATCTTTCCTGATAGTTTGTACATGCACAAATAAAATTGATCCGATCAAAGATACTAAACACTGACCGCAGATGAATTGTAGAAAAAATATTAATGATTTAACTCCCGATAAAGCATAAACGAAAATTATGGCAACACATAATAATACCGGAAAATTGGGTGAACGACTGGCCAAAGCCTACCTGGAGAAACAGGGTTTTGAAATTATTGATGAAAACTGGAGATATTCCAATCAGGAGATAGACATCATCGCATTTAAAAATGAAACGCTCCATTTTGTTGAAGTGAAGACACGCAGAAGCGCAGCATTCGGGCCCCCGGAAGAAAATGTAAGTACAAAAAAAATTGAAAATTTGCTTACCGCAGGTGAAGCCTATCTTGAACGAAATTCAAATTGGAAATGGGTCCAATATGATATCCTTTCCATAAACCTGAAAGTAAACGAAAACCCGGAATACTTTTTTATTGAAGATGTTTATCTCTAGAAATAGTTAACTGAAGCTCTTCGACCATTCTGAGTGTGGCCGGGCAAAATTCAATATTCTGCTTGTGAACGTGAACATAGTCGACCATTTTCCTCTTCGTAAAATGGGGAAATCCTGCACAATCTTTTGGCCTCACTTCATATATGTTGCACATGTTGGTGTTTAAATCTAAAAACTGGCAGGGGACCTGTTTATTTATCCAGTCACGGTCTTTTTTATCATAATGAAGGTACTTGTTTTTGAATTCTTCCCGGGTCATTCCCAGATGAGCAGAGATTCTTGCAATGTCTTTCAGGTTATAAGTTGGTGACATTGTTTTGCAGCAATTGGCGCATGACAAACAATCTATTTCTTTCCAAACAATGCTGTCCACTTTTTCAGCAATCCCGTCTAAATTGCGTGGTGGTTTTTTTTTGATTGAACTCAAAAACAAGCGCAGAGATCTCTTTCGGTGCCTCGCTTTCTGTTTAAATGATCTGAGATTTACTGCCTGCATAAATTGTATTAATATTGAACATCGAAAATAAGAGTTAATTCAATTCAAACTCGAGTTCGCGCATTAATTATTCATGTCATGTGGGAGGCTTATAAAAAAGGATTTCGTGCATATCTGCAATTGGAAAGATCACTCAGTGATAATTCCGTGGAGGCATATTTATCAGATATAGAAAAATTAACTGCTTTTCTGCAGGATCAAAATCTTCTCAAAAATCCGGAAGAAATTACTTTGGCAAACCTGCAACAATTTGTAAAATGGATTGCTGAATTAGGAATGAGTTCCAGTTCACAGGCGAGGATCATTTCGGGATTGAAAGGATTTTATAAGTACTGCCTTACAGAAAGAATATCAACAAAAGACCCAACCTCTTTACTTGAAGCTCCGAAACTCAAAAGATCCCTTCCCGACATATTAAGCTTCCAGGAAATCGAAAAAATTATCAAGACAATTGATCTCAGTAAACCAGAAGGAACAAGGAATAAGGCGATCCTGGAAATTATGTATAGTTGCGGTCTACGAGTAAGTGAACTGGTAAACCTGAAAATCTCACAACTATATCTGGATGTTGGCTTTATTAGAGTGATAGGCAAAGGAGATAAAGAGAGATTGGTACCAATTGGAACTGATGCGATAAAATTTGCCAAATTGTATAAGGATCATTCCAGGAATACACAGGTTATTCAAAGCGGACAGGAAGATTTTTTATTTCTGAATCGAAGAGGTTCAAAATTAAGCAGGGTGATGATATTTAATATTATTAAAGATCTGGCGAAGCAGGCAGGTATTACAAAAAATATTTCTCCCCATACCTTCAGGCATTCATTTGCGACACATCTTGTTGAAGGTGGCGCAGATCTTAGGGCAGTTCAGGAGATGCTGGGTCATGAGAGCATTACTACCACAGAAATTTATACGCATTTGGATCGGGACTATCTAAGGGAAACACTTTTACGATACCATCCCGGGTTTTCATAAACTAGGAAATCTTTAAGGCAATTAACCATCAACCAAAATTCAAAAGCTTCTTTTCCAGGTAATCTATATTTTCAAATTCTTTAAACCACTCAGTCGTGATTTATGGATCCGCAGGATTTCTTTAGTCAACATCTGATTCTGGAAAACGAGCACGCACTTTTGACTCCGCTAATGGAATCTGATTTGAAAGAATTGGGCAGCGTCGCATTCGATAGCAGAATTTGGAAACATGGTTTAAGTAATCTTCAAAACGAGGAGGATCTCATCATATATATTAAGGAAGCATTAAATGAAAGAAAGGCTGGAAGCTCCTACCCTTTTAAAATATTCGATAAGCAAAGGAATCGGGTTGCAGGTTCAACCAGGTTTGGAAACATCTCCCTCGCCAATAAACGTGCGGAAATTGGCTGGACCTGGCTGCACCCCGACTTTCACGGCTCAGGCCTTAATATGTCGTGCAAGTTCCTGTTATTAAAATATGCCTTTGAAACCCTTCAACTAAACAGAATTGAGCTAAAGACAGACGTATTAAACCTTCAATCCCGCAAGGCTATCCTTAAAATAGGCGCCAAAGAGGAAGGTATTTTCAGGAAACACATGGTTGCCTCTACCGGCCGTGTACGGGACTCCATATACTTTAGCATTATAAATGAAGAATGGCCAAAGCTTAAAGGGACTGTATTTGCCGGGTTATGAGCCAATTGAGACGATAATCTGTTAACATCCATTAACTCCACTCATACCAATTTAACTCCCTCTCTCCAAATACCTGTAACAACTTTGCAACATCAACGTCAAATAGGTGTCATTAGGATGTTGACAGTTCTTTGAAGAATATGTGAGTGAGAGTTGATAAACGTTAAAAATACCTCAAGGAATGATCCCATAAATGGGTGATTTTTAGAGGATTTTCAAAAAATCGACTTAAAGGGCTTGGAGGAGATCGGATAATGTCGTACATTTGCGGCACCAATTGCAACCCCCGATTTTATCAATGCTTGTCCGCGCAGTTTGATTGTCCAGTTTCAGGTTGAGAGTATTCTACTGATTTTTTTGAGACTTCAACGGGGGCCCAGTAACCAGGAATCAACGAAAGTGGTAATGAAAAAAAAGCCACTTGTCATTGAAAAGAAAAAATGACCATTCATCACGATAATAGACCATATATAGTATTATGTATTGCATAGTAGCTGTTTTTAGACATATCTTTGTATGGTCAAGATGATTAAAGAATAACAGATTAGACTTAAAGATTAAAATAACAATGAGACCGATGAACACAGTGAATCCAAAGGCAGGAACACTTAAACAGATGAGCAGTAGTTTAATGAAGACTCTGCATAACTCAATCAGCAAATTTGCCTCTATGTTGCTGGTTATAGCAGTAGCTTTTAGCGTAATGTCATTCGACCAGGGAGATAGCGCTGGAACCTTTGACACTAATTATGCTGGCAGAAAGGATAAAGCCGAAGTTGTTAAGGCGATCCCAGACAGTTGCTGCGTAGTGGGAAAAGAAATTATCCCGGTAGTTAAGAAAGTTTCACTCAGAATGCCAGACAGGAAGAGTTTAGTAAACGCTGACTACGAAACAATGCGTCACTTTATCGTAAGCGTGAAAGAAGCTTTAGTTAGACAAATGTGGGCAGTACCTGCAGTTGAAACCATCAAAACTTCAGACGATGCGATCAACGCAAACTTCGAAGAAAATCATGGCACAGAAGTTATGATTCCTTCAAACTCAGATTTAGCAAAAGCTGATGAAGACATGGATATTGAGTTCGCAAGATCACAAGCTAGTCATCTCAGCAACCCCAGCATCAAATATGTTGCGGTAGCAGATGAGGAAATGACTGAGAACTTCGCAATTGAGAATTTCAAAATGTCAAATCCATCAAATGATCAGGTTGCTAAAGCTGATCAGGACATGAATGCAGATTTCGAAGCAACAAACAATCCCAGGATCAGCATGCCGGCAGCAGCGTTGATTGCAAGTGCAGACCAGGGCATGTCAGACTTTACACACACAGCAAAAAAAGTAAGAACCGGAAAGAGTGTAAAAGGATCAGTTGCAACTAATAAATAAGAAAGAATAAGCAGCGTTGGTTTTGGTTGAAAGGCCGGTGGACTCACACCGGCTTTTTCTTTTCTATAGACTCTTCAAAAAAAAATTCCAATTCTAAATCCGGCTGGTCTCAGTCTTCGTAAATATTCCAAATCTTAATCAGAAACAATTAAATCAGGAATTATGAAACTGTCATCAGCAATGGGCCTTTTTGCAATGGCCTCATTATTTTCATTAGCTTCTTTTGCCCAGACTTCAACAAAAATGGATATGAAAGAAAAATCTGTTACTGTTGGAGGATCGCCAATGTATCCTTCGAAAAACATTATTGAAAATGCAATGAATTCAAAAGACCACACCACCCTGGTTGCAGCAGTTAAAGCCGCGGGGCTGGTAGAAACTCTTGAAGGACCTGGCCCGTTTACTGTTTTCGCACCCACTAATGAAGCTTTCGACAAATTACCCAAAGGCACGGTTGAAACTCTTCTTAAGCCAGAGAACAAATCGATGCTTACTTCCGTACTTACCTACCATGTCGTGTCCGGTAAGTGGAGTGCCGCTGACCTCATGAAAAAAATTCAGGATGGCAATGGTAATGCTGAACTCACAACATTGCAGGGAGGAAAATTGTGGGCAACTATCAAAGGGAATAAGCTCATTTTAAAAGATGAAAAAGGCGCATGGGCCAGTGTAACCATCAAAGACGTGAATCAAAATAATGGAGTCATTCATGTGATTGATGCAGTATTGATGCCCAAATAAAAATCCTGATATTACGAATGACAAAGGTCGCCAACTGGCGGCCTTTTGCTTTTTACAAACTTCACTAACTAAGTTCAGATTACCATTCACCTGAATAATGAAATCAGGAATTTAATTCCAGCTAAAAACAAAAATCCATTCCTGCTTCAGCTTCGTAGATATTTCAAAAATCATTTAGCAAAAACCAAAAAATTAAGTTGTATGAAAAAGAGAAAATTGTTTTTCATGGTGTTTTTGATCATCGCAGTTTCTGCTGGTGGCATCATGTATGCTGCAGATCATATTGATTCTCCCACAGTGGCGGGAACGGCAGCTGATATTACGGATGTATATGTTTTCCGTGCACAGGATCCGAATAACATCGTATTCGTTGCAAACACACAGGGTTTGCTTTCTCCAGGTGCAACCGGTGCAGCCAAATTTGATGCAAACACCCTTATTGAATTCAACATTGATAACAATAATGACAATGTTGAGGATCTCGTAATTCAATGTCTGTATCAAAATGGGAAAATGAAAATCTACGGGCCGGTTAAACCTGCTCAAACTGGACCAAAGAGCAAGCTGGCAGATGATGTATCAGTGCAGGTTGAAGTAACACCCTATGGCTCCAATCCAATTATTGCTACAGGTTACGGTGGTATCAAAGCTTTCGCCGGTCCAAGAGATGATCCTTTTTTCTTTGATCTTGATCAGTTCAAAAAAATAATTGGAGGTACTGAATCATCCTTTCATAATCCAGGCACCGACAGGTTTGCAGGCACAAATGTGCTCAGTGTTGTTGTTGAAGTTCCAAAATCAATGCTTGGTGCAAGCTCCGGCAAAATCAATGTTTGGCTGGAAACAAAGAAAAAAATCTAATCAATTTATCATCGACAAAAAACTAAAAACATGATACGTAAAAATCTATTTCCGGCGACCATATCAATCCTAACACTGTTTGCGATGAGTTTTGTCTCCTGCAAAAAGGATAAGAATCCACCACCTCCTGTATATTTTGAGCAGGCCGATCAAATGGCAAGGCCCGCAATTAATACTGTTTTCAATGCGCCAGCCGATAAAGATGCATTCAACACAACCCCTCCTTCTATGATGGCAGGTTTATTCAATGACAAGTTCAAAGCGAGATTGCTTGCATTAAATCCCGGGTATACAACAAATCTCCTCGGCCTGAATGCCGATCAATTTATCGGAGTGCTTTCAACAGATGTTCTTAATGCATCCACATCCGGCGTAACAACATTTTATGACGGAACTAATGTGCTTACAGGAAGAGCTTTAAATGATGATGTGATTGATGTTGAACTTACTTTAATATTTGGAGGACCAGACGGTTCACAAAATTCCGGACTCACCAGCGACCATGTAAATGGTAATGACGTGCCATTCTTAGCATCGTTTCCATATTTGGCTGATCCTCATTAACCACAAATAACGGGCGGCCCCGGCCGCCCAATTCCAGTCATTCCCAAATCAACTTTTATGAAAAGAATTGCCTTTCCGTTATTAGCCCTTATCATTCTTGGAGTATCATGTGATGAGAATAGGATGAAAATAACTAACTGGAAAGACTACTCGAAGTATTTAGTAGTCGGGTCTTCCAACCACAAATTGAATCAAATTGATTCCGACATTTTGTTTTGGGAAAACAGGCTGGCCAAATCGCCAGGCGATTTGACTTCTCAAATAAAAATTGCCGGTCTCCTAAATAAAAGATTTCAGTATTCCGGTAACATCCATGAAATATTTCAGGCAGATAGTCTTTATAATCTCGTTGGCCCCATACTAAATAAATCCGGTTCCGGCATTTACAGGTCTCTTGCTTCAAATTGTGTAACACAGCACAAATTCAAACAAGCTGATCTATACCTGGACTCGGCTATCTCCCTTGGTGATAATCTTTTCATATCTAAAATGCAAAAATTCGATGTTGATATTGAGTTGGGAAATACAGACGAAGCTTATCGAATTCTACAATCAATCAAAGACAAAAATTCCTTTGAATATCTCATTCGCTACGCAAAATATAAAGATCATACAGGGGACTTAAATGATGGTATCCTGATAATGGAAAAAGCACTTACTAAAATTAGCAATGATGAAAACACCTCGTTGTATTGCTGGACCAAATCAAATCTTGGAGATATGTACGGACATGCAAACAGGTTCGAAGATTCTTATCAGGCTTATCTGGAAGTTCTGAAACTCGATCCCGAATACTACCATGCGTTGAAAGGAATTGCATGGCTGGCATTTTCGCACGACAAAGACATTGAACATTCAAAAGCCATTGTAAATTTTTTGCTCGACAAACACCCCGTGCCAGACTACAAATTATTTCTTTCACAAATATCAGATTTCGAACACAATTCTGCCCGCTCTTTAGAATTCTCAAGCAAGTTTACAAAGGAAGTGACACAGACGCAATATGGTGACATGTATAATAAATACCTTTTCTACCTGGCCTCGGATCATGAGAATAAGTATGAAGCAGCGTTGCGACTGGCTCAAAGAGAAGTTTATAATCGTCCGACACCAGAATCCTATAACATGCTTTGTTGGGCCATGTTCATCTCAGGAAATATTCGGGAATCGATAACCATTGCTAAATCGAAAGTCGAAAATAAATGCTTTGAGCCAGATGCGAACTATCACCTGGGGATCATTTATAAAACAATGGGCAATAGGAGCAAAGCAAGGCATTATTTGAATTTGGCAGCGAATAGCATATATGAGCTTGGTCCTTTTTATGAGTCCAAAATTAAGTCAGCCCTGCAAAGTTTATAATCATGAAGATGAATGTATTAGTGAAGCTCCAATCTATATTGGCCACGCTGCTCTTAATATTCTTTTCAACTTGTGCATTGGCTCAGACAAAAATAATTGGAAGGATAGTTGACAAAGCAAATAGTGAACCTATAGAATCTGCTGTAATCAGGGAAATCACAAATGCTTCAAATATTACAGTATCAAATAAAAATGGTGAATTTATTCTTGATACTAAAAATAAAAATTCGTCGCTTGTCATTTCCTGCATCGGTTACCAACCACTGGAATCAGATTCAATTTCAGGAGGTTCACACAGATTCGAATTGCAAAGGGGTTCTCTAGACCTGAAAGAAATAATGATATCTTCCAGGTCATCTGCCCAACAATTCAGCACTATTACCCAGATCGACCTTCATCTGAGGCCAGTTAATTCTTCCCAGGAAATATTAAGATTTGTACCTGGTTTATTTATTGCTCAACATCAGGGAGGCGGCAAGGCTGAACAGATTTTTTTACGTGGCTTTGATCTCGATCATGGTACCGATATCGAAATAAGCGTGGACGGTCTTCCCGTTAATATGGTTTCTCATGCTCACGGTCAGGGCTATGCAGACCTCCACTTTGTCATCCCCGAACTGGTTAAAAATATTGAATATGGAAAGGGTCCATATTTCGCCGATCATGGGAATTTGAACACGGCTGGCTATGTGAATCTTCAAACTGTATCAAAATTAGATAAGAATTTATTTCAGGCAGGCGCTGGCATGTATAATACCTTCAGAGTTCTTGCAATGATTAACCTCATTAACCCACACAAAGAAAATGAAAGCGCGTACGCGGCTGGTGAGTTCTTGTATTCAGATGGGCCATTCAAGAGTCCGCAACATTTTAACCGCTTCAACCTATATGGCAAATACTCGAGGCAATTCTCTACATCAACAAAATTTATGGGAAGTGTATCCGTATTTAATAGTGATTGGAATGCCTCGGGTCAAATTCCAGAGAGAGCAGTAAAAGAAGGTCTGATTACAAGATTTGGGTCTATCGACAATGGAGAAGGGGGTTACACCGTAAGGTTGAACGCAATAGGAATTGTGAATCACCGATTTTTGAATGGGAGTGAAATTGAAAATGAAACATTCTATACAAAATATTATTTCAGTTTGTTTTCCAATTTTACATTTTACTTAAGAGACAGTATAAACGGAGATCAGATCCATCAAAAAGAAAAGAGGAACCTGTTTGGAGACAAAATTGTTTACAGACAATTTAATAAGATTGGAAATTGGGATCTAAATACACAAATAGGAGCAGGAGTTCGTGTAGATATGACGACAAATAGTGAGCTATCTCATACTAAAGAGCGAATTGAGATATTAAATAGAATTCAGCTTGGAAACATAAGCGAACAAAATTTTTATTCATACTTAAATGAAAATTTCCATCATGGGCCCTGGCGGATTGATCTCGGAGCAAGGTTTGATTACTTCAATTTCAATTACTATGACAAAATCAAAACACAAACTCCATCTCAGCAAAAAACCATTTGGAGTCCCAAGTTAAATATTGAATATTCTTTCAACCAAAGATTGCAACTTTATTTTAAATCGGGCAAAGGTTTTCATACCAATGATACGAGAGTAGTGGTCTCAAATAATGGTTACGAAATTTTACCTTCTGCTTATGGTTCAGACTTCGGTTTCTTCTACAAGCCTTCATCAAACCTCATCCTAAACGCTGCAATCTGGTATTTGTATTTGAAGCAGGAATTTGTATATGCAGGTGATGATGGTACTATTGAACCGGGAGGCAAAACGATAAGGAAAGGAATTGATTTTTCGGCCAGGTACCAGTTTAACAAACATATTTTCGTGGATGCAAATTTAAACCTCGCAAATCCGCGGAGCCTGGGATTACCCAAAGGCGAAAATTATCTTCCCCTTGCACCTACGTTGACGAGTTCGGGAGGAATCAATTATCAATCCAGACAGGGGATTAATGGAAGCCTTCGCTATCGGCTAATTTCCAATAGGCCTGCTAACGAAAATAATAGCATTGTAGCCAGGGGTTATTTTTTATTGGACGCAGCTGTTAATTATACCAAACGGAATTATGAACTGGGACTAAATATTGAAAATATCACGAACGCAAATTGGAATGAGGCTCAGTTTGCTTCTACTTCAAGGCTCCGGAATGAAACTTCACCCGTTACAGAATTACATTTTACGCCAGGAACACCATTTTTTCTAAAAGCCAGGGTTGCATTCTTCTTTTAAATCCTCAAAAGATTTGTTTTACACTACCCTCCTCGACAGAAATTTCCTCAGGAACGATTCTGTTTTGAATTTGAAAAACTAAAAGCTAATTTTGCGCCCGAATTCACTCCCCCTGAAAATCGTCAGATACCTGGATAGACCTCTGTAATAAGCCCACGATTTAAAAGTTTGTTTCTAAATTTTTATGAAGACCGTATTCATTACTGGCGGATCCGGATACATGGGCAAACGACTGATACGTGCTATGTTGGAAGACGGAAGATATGTGGTGAAAGCTCTGGTGAGAAAAGGATCAGAAGGTAAAATACCCGAAGGATGCAAAATTGTTTATGGAGATGCGCTCGATGCTCAATCGTACAAGGGCCATGTTCCACCTGCAAGTATTTTCATTCACCTCGTTGGAGTAGCGCATCCGTCTCCAAAAAAGAAAAATGAATTCAAAGCAATTGACCTGGTATCTATTCAACAGGCAGTTGATGTGGCGCTTACCAGCGGCATCGAACATTTTATTTATCTGAGTGTTGCTCAATATCCCACCAAAATAATGCGGGAATACCAGGAAGTTCGGGCCGAAGGAGAAAGATTACTCAGGACTTCGGGTATGCGTAGCAGTTTTGTGCGCCCCTGGTATGTAATTGGTCCCGGACATTACTGGCCTCTTGCCCTCAAACCATTTTATGCGATAGCCAGATTATTTCCTGGCAGCAGGAAAGCAGCAAACAAGCTTGATACAGTAACTATCCAGGAAATGGTAAATTGTCTCATGCATGTGGTTCAAAGAACCACAGATCATATTGAAGTATATGATGTTGAGGATATTAAGAAATTCAGGTTTTAAAAAAGCTGCAGACCTGTAAGCCGGATCCTGTAACATCGCGTGAGCGACTCTGCTATCATTTATCTGGGATCCTGATTGCTCAGAACCTCTTTCTGCCTACCCTCCAACGAAGCACCGATATGTAGTCGATGCGTTTGAGCGGGCAGCCCTTACCGTTGGTATATGTGGCATTTCAGCACGCAAGGTTTACCCGTGATCCTGATCGCTCAGGAAAACCGTGAGCTCTTACCTCACGTTTTCACCTTTGCCCCGGCCTTTCGAACGGGGTAGTTATTTTCTGTGGCACTATCTGTTCATGCTGAAGCATGACCCGGCTCTTAACCGGTACGTTGCCCTATGCTGTCCGGACTTTCCTGATCACAATAAATGACCCGATAGCACGGCCTGCAGCAAATTTTTAAATATGTTCACTTATTCAAAGAGCGAACGACAAAATTAAACAAATGCCCTGTGAATTTTGATAATAGATTGCGTTCATGAATTTGCCTTTAGTTCCTCTTGAAATGACTGCGAAGGCCTCTCGCCTGCTTGCCGGCCTTGCTTCGCTGACCGCGTGCGCTAACCCGTGTGCCGAAGCGATAGCGAAGGTACAAGCTATAGCGGTGGCGCAAACTTCGCGAAAGCGAGCAGGCAGGCAAAGGCGCAAAGCCCCGATCTTTATCGGGGTTGCAAAGACGGGATATAGTACTTAGTACCTAGTACCTAGACAAGAAGCTAACGTGGGAATAGAAAATCACACTTAAATAAAAAATCCAATCTTAAGTGGTGAAATCAGGGAACTGAAGTTGTTCACCACAGTAGTACTATAGCTTAATTGGAGAACTCACTAATGAATTAGTCACTTTATAAGTGCTACAACACTAGTATTGAAAATAAATTTCAGTGGAACCATAACCAAAGGAAGGATGGAACTGATTCACAAATGACTTCACTTCTTTTTTATTGCGAAGTATATCATGAATTTCATCTCTTAGCCGGCCCGTACCAACTCCATGGACAACTATTAGCATGGGTTGATGATGAAGTAGCGCCAGTTCGTAATATTTTTCAAAAGCTTTCAGCTGCAAATCGAGCATTTCGAGATTACTGAGCCTCGACCAGCTATCAGTCAGTTTTTCAATATGCAGATCCACCACTGTTCGAACGGGCTCCAGGCTGGATCGAAAATTTTTTGCTTCATAAACTTTATATCCGCTGGCTGCCAGCTTGCCCAAATCAAAAGATTCTTCTGGAGGCCTATCGGGATAATGCTCAAATAGTAAATAAGAAAAGCTTGCTTCCTGTTTCATCTTTAGTTCTTCAATCTTGGTAAAAACCTGGCGAGCCCTGAGTTTTAAGGTTGTTTCAAAATAGTCTGACTTTTTTCTGTCGGGTTTAGACAAAGAAAATTCAAAATCAAATCGTGGGCCGTCGTTGAGTCTTTCAAAGGCGATATCGTGAAGATAAAAATCCGAATGTGGGATTATTTCGTTTTTCAATTCAAATTCAGGATCTCCCAAATAATTGACCAGGTATGTAAATTTGAGAGCATCTGAAGTTTGATTGACTAAATATATTTTAAGGGTCTCAACAACATCATCGTCAAAAACATCCTTATCAAATACTGGGAAAAATACAAGCCAGACACCTTTGTCTAATTTGAATTTAGATTGTTGCCTTTCGGGTTTAAGATTGTCGACAAATTTTTTTGATTTAGGAGGATCAGGTTTTTTCTGGGTAAAATTTTTGAAATAAGGAAAATCTATCTGATCTGTATATGCCGGAAATTTTACACCATCCACATTAACCATTACCATTTTATTATCGATAATATCAATGATTTCGCCTTCTTCGTTAGAATGGAGCAATATAATTTTATCGCCAACCTGAAATTTCATAGTACGTATTTCAATTCTTCTGCAAAAATAATGCGCCGGAAATAATCCGGCGCATGTATGAATGGTTATGTTAAAAAGAGAGCTAATTATTCAAAACTCCTCCCCTCTTTTCAGGATGTTTTTTCATCCAGGCATCAACGGAAATGGGGCCGCTCCCATCGACAAAGAAAAATAATAAAAGTGCAAGAACTAAAATAGCAAACCATAAACCATCATAGGGTTTAAGTATGCCCTGGTTTGAATGTACAAACAGGACAGCACCTAGCAGAATCGGTATCTGCGCAAGACATGCAACCCTGGTGAGCAATCCAAATGCAATGAGTAATCCACCCACAATGTGAGCAAAGACAATGTAGTGAGCCAGGATTCCAAGAGAAATTGAGCCGAGGAATGCACTCTGGGTCATAAGATTTACCAGATTATCCATGTTATTGATAAATTCCACCCCTTTCAAGAATAATACCAATCCCAGTGCGATGCGTATGATATCAAGCCATTTGGAATGGTGGTTGTCACCCCATTTTTCGAGCCGTTGAAAGATATTCATATGGCAATATTTAAGGTGAGGAAAAGAACTTCACCTAATTTAATCAATTTTTAGCGTAAATCCAATTGAATATTTAGTTGGAAGCCGGGGGAGTTGCCAGTCTGCTTTTCTTATAACCAAATAAAAAATAAATAGTGAGTCCGATTGCCATCCAAATAAAGAACCACATCCATGAAATGGCTGGAATTTCTATGAGGAGATAGGCGCAGAACAAAACTCCAAGTATGGGTATTAATGAATATTTTCTTACGACCGTAAGAATGGCAAGAATTGTGGCGGCAAGTACAAAAATCAGGAACAACACTTCCTGCAAATTTTCGTGAGAAATATTACTGAAAGAATCTTTGATGCGAGATTTGAAAACAAAAATAAAAATTGCGTAAAGAAAGGGTACAATTAAACGACCATTAATATATGGCAACCTGAATCTTCCGCTTGCATTATTTCCGTCAAGTTTTGGAAGCATTAAAACACCCCCTGAAACCAACACGAATGCAAACAAAGTTCCAATACTTGTGAGGTCAGTCATTAAAGAGCTTTCCATAAATAAACTTGGCACTGCTACTATGATTCCAGTTACTATCGTTGAAAACGAAGGCGTGTGAAATTTCGGATGAATTTTTCCAAAGGCGCGAGGCAAAAGTCCGTCACGACTCATGCTCATCCAAATTCTGGGCTGACCCAATTGAAATACTAATAATACACTGGTAGTGGCTACAACAGCACTTATAGAAACTATATATCCTATCCATTTTTGCCCCACTCTCTCAAAAACAAATGCAAGAGGATCGGTTACATTCAATTCAGAATAATGAACCATCCCCGTAAGCACCAAAGCAATCAAAATATAAAGGACCGTACAAATAAGAAGTGAATATAGCATCCCCCTTGGCAGGTCTCTTTGCGGACTCCTGCATTCCTCAGCCGTCGTTGAAATGGCATCAAATCCAATGTATGCATAGAAAACCGCAGAAACACCTTTGAGGACACCATCAAATCCATTAGGGAAGAATGGGTTCCAATTGCCCTTATCAACGAAAAAGAATCCCAGGACAATTACAAAAATGATCACTGCAATTTTAAACATCACCATTAAGTTGGTACTCTTTTTACTTTCTTTTATACCGATATAGGTTAAGCAGCTAATCAAACAAACAATAATGAATGCCGGTAAATTCATAAAAATATGCTTGCCCGCAATTACGGGAGCATTGTTCCACGAATCAATGGCAAATTTCATTTTGTCCGTTAGTGTTCGTCCTGCCGCACTTGCTGCACTTGCATCGAGGTACATGCGATGTGCTGTGTTGGGATCAGTAAGTAACCAGCCAGGAAGATGAATACCAAATCCAACCAGAAGATTATTAAAATATCCGCTCCAGGAAATTGCTACAACGATGTTGCCAATTGCATATTCTAAAATAAGTGCCCAGCCAATGATCCAGGCAATAAGTTCGCCAAAGGATACATACGCATAAGTATAAGCGCTACCCGCAATGGGAACCCTGCTCGCAAATTCTGCATAACAAAGAGCAGAAAACCCGCAGGTAACAGCAGTTATGACAAAAAGAAGGGAAATACCAGGTCCGCCATCGAAAGATGCTTTCCCTATAGTAGAGAAAATGCCCGCTCCTACAACCGCCGCAATTCCCATGAATGTAAGGTCCCTTACCCCCAAAACCTTATTCAGTCCACCGGCACTATGTGCGTCAGTGAGACCGTCTTCTGATTCTTTCAAAATTCTGGAGATCGACTTTTTTCTAAACAGGGAATTAGACATGTGTAAAATTTAATCCGGGATTAGGGAACAAAATAGGGAAAATTGGTTAAATGAGAATAAACGGAGGAACACAAGAATAGTATAGAAAGGAAGCGTTCTAAAGTCCATTCCTGAATTTTGCGCGAAGTAATTCTTAATTAGACTTCGGCCTGTTAATATTCCCTTTGAACAAGGAACTGCGCTAAATCCCACAGTGGTCTTTTTCTTGCCACGAGAACTGCAATCTCTTCCAGATTCTGCAATGCAAGATTCAAATATTTATCCTTCAATTCCAGCGCCCAGGAATCCACTTTGCATTTTTTGAAAATATCTAATATACCTGGAACTTTTTCAGGAGCGTTAGTTTCCATTAATCTTCTAATTTCCCCGGCCTGTTCGGGAGTAGCTGTTTCCAGTGCATGAATCAACAGAAAAGTTTTTTTATTCGATTTGATATCTCCTCCTACCTGTTTGCCGAATTTATTGGGATCTCCAAATGCATCCAGGTAATCATCCTGAATTTGAAATGCAATGCCAAGATTTTTTCCAAATTCGTAAAGTAGATTTTGGTTTCCTTCACCCGCTCCCCCCAGGATAGCTCCCATTTTGAGACTGGCAGCAAGTAACACAGAAGTTTTTAGTGAAATCATGTTGAGGTATTCCTTCATGGAAACATCTTTTCGATGTTCAAAATCCATATCCAGTTGCTGTCCTTCACAAACCTCTTTCGCAGCATTATTAAAATGGCTGATGATCTTATGCATCTGCGAAGAATGAATTTTATTCAAATAATCATAGGCCACAACCATCATTACATCACCTGCCAGAAGAGCAGTTGCTTCACCATATTTAGTATGCACTGTTTCCATTCCTCTTCTCAATGGAGCCTTATCCATGATATCATCATGAATCAAAGTGAAATTGTGAAATAATTCAATTGCAGTGGCAACATGCCAGGTATCGGGGTTTATTTCATCAAACAATTCATTCCCCATTAAACACATAACGGGTCTGATGCGTTTACCACCAATACCCAGGAAATAGTGCGCGGGATCATAGAGACTACCCGGTTGCTGAGGGAAATGTCTCTGATCAAATCTCTTTTCAAATATTTCGTATAGTTCAGGAAATGAATGCATGAAAATCGATTGGTTCAGTTCAATTGACGCGATTATTTATTTTTCTTTTTTTCCGCTTTTGCTTTTGCCTTCTCCTCTTTGAGGTGCTCTGGTGCAATCACCCAGTCATAATCCAATTGGCGCTTCGACAAATTTCCAGAAATCACCTTGATCCAAACCTTATCACCCATTCTGAAACTCCTTCCACTTCTCCTGCCAACCAGACAATATTCTGATTCCACTAATCTAAAATCATCGTAGTCTAACAAATTTTGGATACTAACCAGACCCTCACATTTGTGCAATATCGTTTCAACCCAAAAGCCAAAACTGGCTACACCACTAATAATTCCTTCAAATTCTTCACCAAGGTATTGCTGCATATATTCAACCTGCTTGTATTTATTCGCAGCGCGCTCCGCCTCCATAGCTGCGCGTTCCCTTTCACTGCAATGCTGACATTTTTTTTCCATCTTCTTGTCAACCTCTGGTTTACCGTCGAGGATTTCCTGCAAGAGCCGGTGAACCATGATGTCTGGATACCTTCGAATAGGTGATGTGAAATGGCAATAATGCACAAAGCCTAATCCATAATGCCCTATATTTTCCGAAGTATAAATTGCTTTGGCCATAGTTCGAATTCCCAATTGCTCCAAAACGTGTTGTTCAGGCTTGCCCTGAACTTCCTGAAGCATTTTATTAAATGAGCTCGCAATTCCTTCAGGAGTCTTGGTATCGAATTTGTGTCCGAATTTCTTCGCGAAATCCACAAACGGTAAAAGCTTTTCTTCGTCCGGAGTATCATGCACACGATAAGGAAAAGGTAATTCCTTTTTTCCCTGTTTTTCTTTAGACGCTCTTTCAGCAACAGTTCTGTTTGCCAGCAACATTAACTCTTCAATGAGTTGGTGAGCTTCTTTACTTTCCTTTATTACTATGCCAACAGGTTTGCCGTTTTCGTCAAGTTTAAATCTCACTTCCTGGGAGGAAAAATTGATCGCACCATTTTTAAATCTTTGTTTCCTTAGTTTTTGTGCAATATCATTTAGTATGGTGATCTCTTCCAGGTAAATCCCATTCTTATTTTCAATTATTTCCTGAACTTCTTCATAAGTAAATCGGTGATTAGAATGTATGACGGTACGACCTAACCAGTGCTGTTTTACCTCAGCTTTAGGTGAAATTTGAAATATGGCTGAAAAAGTGAGCTTATCTTCCTGGGGCCTTAACGAGCACAATTCATTGGAAATCCTTTCAGGCAACATTGGTAATACGCGGTCTGGGAGATAAACAGAGGTAGCACGCAGATAGGCGTCTTTATCCAGAGCAGTATCGGTTTCCACATAATGACTTACGTCTGCAATGTGAACGCCAATTTCGTAATTGCCATTTTTTAATTTCCTGAAGCTAATCGCATCATCAAAATCTTTTGCATCGGCGGGATCGATAGTAAATGTGAGTACAGGGCGAACATCTTTCCGCTTTTTTATTTCACTTTCAGGAATTTTATCAGGAATTCGCTCAGATTCTTCCAGTGCTTCATCATCAAATTCAAGTGGGAATCCCGCTTCAACCAGGATTTCTTTCATGGAAAGATCACTCAGGTTCAATGCGGAAAGTAGATTAACTACCTCACCGTTGGGATTTTTATCTTTTTTATTCCATTCAAGCAATCTGGCTAAAACCCTGTCACCATCTTTTGCCCCATTCAATTTATTAGCTGGAATAAAAATATCCGGCATTCCTTTTCCTTTTTCAGGTATAAAAAATGCAAAATCTTCATTCACTTCAAGGTGCCCAATGTATTCCGTTCTCTTTCTTTCAATGACTTCAATAATTTGTCCCTCCATTCTGCCGGTCCTAAAATTCTCCTTGGTCACTTTTACTTTCACCCTGTCCCCGTGTAATGAACGATTAAAATCCTGGGGTCTTACGAAAATGTCTTTCTTTTGATTTTCAACAATTACATAACCGACACCTGAACGAGTAACATCAAGCGTTCCTATATACGTGTGCGAACTTTCTCTGTTCTTAGTTTTTTTTCCGTGTTTTCTACCCATTAATTTGATTGATTCTTGTTAGCAAAGTCTTTAATGAATGTAACGATTAAATCATTAAACCGCGCTGCCTCATTAAAAAGGAAATTCGTCTCAATTGGAAGCACATAAATCGGGATATCTTTTAAATGTCCTGCAAATTTGATAAGCCGAACTGCGTCTTTTTCTGTGGTAATAATGATTTTGTCTGAAGCCTTAATCCTGTCGAAACGCCTGCGAATTTCATTCAGGTCATCAATTCTGAAAATATGATGATCATTGAAATAAATGGCTTCGTATGTTTTTGTTGTGTGCTGCAAATAATTATTAAGCGGTTCGGGATTTGCAATTCCACAAACCAGCAATACTTCGGAGTTTCTGTTTAAGTGTTTGATGGCATGCGAAATGATATGGTAAGGTGCTCCATAATGAATTCCAGTGAAAAATAATTGCTGATGAGGCAATAGGTCAATTTCGGCTGTCAGGCTCTTCTTTTCCTGCAGGGGAAGATCCTGTGCGCATTTGGTTATGATGATAATATCTGCACGCTTATAGCTTGACCTTGCATCTCGCAGATCTCCGCTGGGGAGAAAAAAATCTCTTGTAAATAAATTGTTATAATCCGTTAGTAAGATATTAAATCCAGGCTTTATAGCTCTGTGCTGAAAGGCGTCATCGAGAATAATTACGTCTATATCATCACAATCATACAAAAGTTGGGGAATTACAACGCTTCTTTCCTCTCCTACAGCAACCGCCACTTCAGGGAATTTAATATGAAACTGCATGGGCTCATCACCAATATCAATTGCCGTAGTTTGGTCATTTGCCAATACATAGCCCCGGGTTTTTCTTTTATACCCTCTGCTTAAAGTTGCAACCTGGAACTGATACGTGAGTAAACGAAGCAAATATTCTACCATGGGTGATTTACCAGTGCCACCAACACTTAAATTTCCCACACATAGCACCGGGAAATTAAATTCCACAGCTCTGATAATATTTTTGTCGTACAGGTAATTTCGAATGATTATAATGAGTCCGTATACAAGCGCAAACGGAAATAACAAAACGCGGAATGACCTCAGCCAAATTGAACTAAAATTCATATATCCTTTCTGGAGTTACGCAGTGCGTTAAAGGTATATCAAAATCGTCAGTATCATCAATATGATCAAGTGGTTCAAAAAACGAAATACCAACTTTTAGTGCATCCGCGCGACATGTAGAAAGAAATCTGTCATAAAAACCTTTTCCATATCCCACCCTGTTTCCCGAACGGTCAAACGCAAGTAGGGGAACCAATATTAAATCCATCAAATCCGCATCAATGCGCTCTCCATTCGCAGGTTCCAGTATATTATATTCATTCTTCACCAGTTCAGTTTCATCTGTGTACAAAATATTCTCAAACAGGTTCTTCTTAAAATCTGTTTTCGGAATCACGATATTAATGCCAGGATTTCTAAACTTCAGGTATTCCACTAGGTGAAAAGTATCGGGCTCGCGGTGATGGTCCATGGGCAAATAAACATGCACATAATTAAGGAATGGCAACTGCAATTGCTGAAATCGAATCAATAATAAATCCTGCAATTTTTCAAGGGCCGGGTCGCTAAGCTCTTTTCTAAGTTCCCTATATTTTTGGCGGATTTCCTTTTTCTTCATGTTGAAAAAAATTGGCCCTGATTTTCGAAGCCTGCTCGCTAATAAAATTACTATTAAGATTTGAAGTACGTGGTATGGATCCCAAATTGGGATAACCAGTCCATTCTACAATTTCCTTTTCATAATTCATGAACTGGTCATTGAAAATCCAACCTTCTACAGGAATTCCACGGCTTTTAATTACGGAAGCCGTCAAAAGGGAATGATTGATACTTCCGAGATAGTTCTTACTAACCAGTATCAATTTCGCATTTAAAGATTGTGCCAAATCAATGACAAATTCATTTTCGTTTAGCGGTACAAGTAAACCCCCTGCTCCTTCAATAACGAGTCCTTGTTTTTTGTCCGTGATCTTTTTCCGTATTGATTCAAAATCAGATTTAATTTTAGGTAGCGAAATTTTCAGAGATTCCTCTCTTGCCGCAATATGTGGAGATGCAGGCATTTTAAGTTTATACGATTCAGCGTGTACTCTTTGACTGCCATCAGTAATAACTGTTTTGACCCACTCAGTATCCGTTCCATCTTCAAAGCCGGCCTGCACAGGCTTCCAATAATCATAACCAAGGCTCTCAGCTATTATAGCTGCGCAAACAGTCTTGCCAATTCCTGTTCCGATACCGGTTACAAAAAATACTATTGGTTCCAATATAAAGAATTGAAAATATTATTCTGATCGAGGTTTAGGACGATTTACAAAAATCGAAAATACAGTGGTCCCATAGGTTCTGGCAGTTCTGAAAAATTCAAAACTTTCATAATTATTCCTTGGCGTGTGTTCCAGGACAAACCAACCGCCTTCCTTCAAAATTTGTTGCTGAAAAACTAAAATGGGAAGATCATCAATATTTCCCAGTGCATATGGAGGGCCTGCAAATGCGAAGTCGAATTTATCTACGCACGATTCGAGAAACTTAAATACATCCATCCTCAAAACTTTGAAATTTTTCAGTGCCAGCTGATCAGATGTTTTTTTAATGAACTCGTACATTTTCTGATCCTTTTCAATAATGGTAAGGTCTTTTGCGCCTCGTGAAGCAAGTTCAAAGCTTATGCTTCCTGTCCCTCCAAATAGATCCAAAGTCTTTAATTCCTCAATATCCAGATTGTTTGAAATGATATTAAACAGTCCCTCTTTAGCAATATCTGTTGTAGGACGGGTATATGGCATATCCGCAGGCGGTGAGATTCTTCTTCCTCCCAAACTGCCACTGATTATACGCATTGGGCCATTTCAAATAAAGGTGTAAAAAAATGCCTGGGGTATTCTTCAAAAGCCGGGTCGTATTTAAAATTTGCCGGCCTGTCTGATAATTCAATATGCAGAAAATATTTCAGAAGCTCCGTAAATACCGAAGATTGTTCATCAATAAGACCCTTCAGTTTCAATTTGATTATTTCGCAATCCAAATTAAACTGGCGACAAATATTGAGAAGATGATAAGAAACATCTTCTGCAGTTTCATAATCGAAGCTTTGCATTAATTTGAGATTTCCTCCTACAAAAAGAGCAATAATCATTTTGTTCGGATAGAATATGAGATCAGCAAAATCTTCAGATTCTTCTGCGCCATTATGATTTTTTGTTTTAAGCAAAACGGAATAGGAATGCCAGTAATTTCCATGTGGAAAATGCTGGTTCATTAATTGATGTAACGCTGATGGAACCCGGTAGGTGTTAAATAATTTCCATTCACCTACAGGTTCAGAAAGACTATCACCAGACCTCAGGTCACCATAAATAAGGTCAAGGGACGCGTTATTCATTTCGCCATCATACAAAGCTTCCGGTACCAGAATACTTTCGGGGAAATTATAAATGATGCAAACTTTACGATACGATTTCCTAAGCATTTCGTTTCCATACATGATGTCTCTCATCTGAGTAAAACTATCTTCTTTGTCAATATTAAAATATTCAAGGGCCACAAATTCCTTATTGATATTTTCGAGAATAACAAATGAAAGATGGTCATGTGCTATATTCAAATAAAGATGACACTGCATGGTGTCAATCAAATTCAGACCGGTTACATGTATCTGGAATGCTGGATTCAAGCTAGATAATTTGGAGTTTTACCCTGCAATATTAGCCAATTCTTTGAAAAGTATTTACCAAGAAGTACCTAGTACCAAGTACTTAGTACCTAGACAAGAGATAATGCGACTTGCGGCCGAAGGCCTTTGCGGCTTGGCGTGAAGACTTATTGGTCATTAATTTATAGTTATGAATGGAATGTCGCGAAATCTCTCAGTTAAAATTCTAATATGTAAGTTTGCACCTCGTTTATGGCAGGTTCAGTTGCAAATATTGATTTAAGAGTACAAATATCTTACAGGCAGATTTTGAAAATCGCGCTTCCTATTTCTGCTGCTATTCTTGTTCCACAAATCAATTTTATTACCAACAATATTTTCCTCGGACGACTGGGAGAAATGCAATTGGGAGCAGCTGGCATAACCGGAGTTTTTTATCTCGTATTTGCCGGAATTGGGTTCGGACTCAACAATGGTTTGCAAGCGCTCATTGCCAGGCGTGCCGGTGAAGGTCGGATTGAGGAAATAGGAAAAATTTTTGCGCAGGGAATTAGAATTGCTTTGTTCATTGCAGGCATCGGAATATTCATTGTGTATTTTTTAATGCCTCAAATACTGAGGCACACTTTACGAAGTGCAGAAGTTGCAGAAATGTGCATCCGCTTTTTAAAGATCCGAATATGGGGTCTGCCTTTTTTGTACATGTACCAGATGAGAAATGCTTTATTAGTCGGGACTAACCAAAGCAGATATCTCATTGCAGGGACAATTGCAGAGACAGTATCAAATATATTTTTCGATTACGCATTTATTTATGGCAAATTTGGCTTTCCCGAATTAGGATTTAATGGGGCAGCCATTGCATCCATCATAGCAGAGTTCCTGGGAATGTTTGTTGTATTTGCAGTTATACACTGGAAAGGTTTTCATAAAACTTTTGCACTCTACAGGCATTTTGGTTTTAATAAAGAAGTTTCAAGGTTAATATTAGTTCAATCTTCACCATTAATTGCCCAACATGCTATCAGTATCATGAGTTGGGAATTTTTTTATGTATTGATAGAGCACCATGGACAAAGAGATCTCGCTATCAGCAATACTATGCGGAATATTTTTGGCTTTTTCGGAGTCTTCACCTGGGCCTTCGGTGCAACCAGCAATACAATGGTGAGTAATATTATCGGTCAGGGTTTGAAAGAGCGTGTAATCACATTGATAAATATGATAGTTCACCTTAGTACCGGAATATCATTACTGATTTGTATCATCCTGAATTTATTTCCAAACTTTGTTCTTTCGATATATGGACAGGGACCAGAATTCGTAGAGGCTGCTATCCCGGTGTTAAGAGTTGTTTCAACAGCGCTTATCATAATGTCTTTTGCCGTCGTTTGGCTCAATGCAGTGACAGGAACTGCAAATACAATAATAAATCTCGGAATAGAATTCGCATCAATACTGCTCTATAGCGTTTATGCATATGTAATATTGGAAAAAATGCGACTTCCAATTACCTGGGGTTGGGCTGCTGAATGGATCTACTGGAGTACTATGTTTACATGCTCTTTCCTTTATATAAGAAGTGGTAAATGGAAAAGCAAGAAAATTTAAATTTCGACTACACCACTCCGTTAGCCATGTATTACCTGATCAAAGTAGAAGTTCCCCGTTTCACAATTTGTTTCCCGAGCATATCGTGAACACTTAATGTCCATATAAACACATCGGTGGCTAACTGTCTTCCATTTAAGGTGCCATCCCATCCTTCACCTAATGTTTTTGTTTCAAATACTTTTTGTCCCCATCTGTTGTAGACAACAAAATAATCAAGTTGAGGTATGCCATAAACCAGCGGACGTAGTACATCATTCAGTCCATCTCCATTGGGTGTAAATGCGCTTGGAACTTCCACCAAAGTTGCTTTTGTAACTTTTACACTCATAGTATCCGTTCCTGAACAACCATTTGCATCTGTTCCACGCACTACATAAGTAATATCATCAAGGGGAGTTACGGTGGGATTTGCAATATTTGGATTACTTAAATAAGTTGTAGGTGCCCATTGAAATTGTGAAGCCCCGGTTGCCGTCAAATTTGTTGTGCTTCCAGCCAAAACATCTATATCAGGTCCTGCATTTACTTTGATTGGTGAAAATATTACGGTCCTGGTAACTGTATCTGATCCACATCCTGATAATGCCGAAACAATTTGAGTGATTGTATAAGTACCCGTGTTGAGGTATGTATGTACGGGTTCTTTGACAGTAGATGTGGTTCCATCCCCAAAATCATATTTATACGAAATGCTGCTCAAATTTGTGCTGGACGAATCTTTGATGGTTACATTTCGGGTTGAACAATCAGAAGTGTAACTAAATCCACCTTTTAGGAAGGCGCCACCGGGTACCAGGAATTGCCCCGATACATTTGCACCACACACGGGGTTTATCAATGCGTAAATTTTCACGTATTGAATCTTGTTGGGATTTTTAAAAGTGTGTACAGGATTTATTAGGGTTGAACTGGTCCCATCGCCAAAATCCCAATAGACAGTAGAGTTCAGCACATGGTCCACACCGTTAAATTGCACGGTTCCCATACAACTATCTAAGATCGTATAAGTAAAATCAATGGCCTTGTTTGCATAGAGGTTTGGTACAACGGAAGGCAATCCCAAAACACTTGTTCGTCCTTTGAGGTCCGCTGCATTTTCCTGAAGACCACAGGCCGGGGCTGCATTATTCGGAGAATTGATTACATGCAATTTGTCCGTTCCATTCGCCATGTAAATTTTTCCATCAGGAGCGAGTTGCAATTGAGCAATACTTCCAATTACAATTGGAACCACTGATTTAGTTGACAAAATGGTAGCGGGTACTCCTGAACTCAAATCATATTGATGGAGTGTCCTGGTACTCCTGTTAGTGAGATATAAGTATCTCGAATCAGGCGAGAATTCGCAGCCCAAATAATATCCATCATTTATGAGTGAAATGGTTGTTGGTGCGTAGATATTTCCAGAAGTATTGTCGAACCGAAATAACTGAGCTATTTCATTCACCGGAACCGGAGTTTTGCTTCCATTATAATTAGTTTGCACAAGCCACTGTCCATCCGGACTAATTTTCATCGCACCGATATTGGAAAAAGTGCTTGCATTCATTGGGATTCCAACAGTAGAAATTGTTGGATTTGGATCTACACCTGCACAAGTCACTTTATATGCGCGAAAAACATTACTGTTCCAATCGTTAGTGACTACCCAGTAATCAATATAATTAGCAGCAATTACTCCTGCAATTCTTTCTGATGAAGGTCCATTCAGGAAAATATTTTTAATAGTGGTGATATCGCCCATCCCACCATCAAGAGTCATATCTATTTCAGAATAGTTGTAACCAGATGCGCCATTGTTTTCCATGGCATCAGTAGTAAATACAAAATATATATCAGGATCTCCCGGTTTGGGTACAATTAAGCAGGATTGGAAAGATGATGTATTACCCTTTAAACCTGTTCCGTTTGGCATCGGTTTGTGGTTACGATTCCAAACTGTTACTCCATCAGTATAAAAAAGAAGATTTCCATTTTCATCGCACATTACTGCAGTGCCTTCTGTCGAAGACATAACTCCATCGGTAAGTGCCTGGGGACCGGTGTATCCAAATTTCAGACCTGCAACTTTTCCAAAATACCAAATATTTCCCTGTTGGGCACGGGCAGTAAGAAGGGTTATAATTAGACAACAAAGGGCTACTATTTTTTTAGGATACATATAAAAACACAAAATGCAACCTTTGATTTCCCACCAAGATCTGATCCGCAGTTAGTCGTTCAGGTTGCTTACGTAAAATTGCCCTTTTTTGTTGGGTTCTCCAATAAAAAAGGGCTTAAAAATGAGAAGAAAATCCGGTAATTAATTAGGTGATTTCCACTCGTTATTTCCGGGATTAATATCGGGAAAAATTCTATCTGGATCAATCACAACATGAGTAAGTTCCTCATCAGTAGGTACACCAACTTTCCAGCTCGTGTTATTTTGCCAGATTTCTACAGGCAAAGTTTTTCTCGCTGTTTTTCCACTCTTTGTTGTGTATTCAATGACGACAGGCATGGCCAATTGTTCCATATTTTCTATGGTGATTATTGCTCCCTGCTTTGGATCACCATTCGGGTATTCCACTTTAGAGACTGCCTGATCCAGTTTGTAATTCTTGAGTATCATACCACGCCAGAACCATGCTAGGTCCTCTCCTGCTGAATTTTCCATACTGCGGAAAAAATCCCATGGAGTAGGATGCTTAAATGCCCAGTCGCGGATATATTTCTTGAACGCATAGTCGAAGCGGTTCACTCCAAGAATTTGTTCTCTTAATATCGTCAACGCATAACCGGGTTTGAAGTAAAGGTCTGTACCAATATTTCCCTCTTTCATCGCATCAGGTGTGTTATAAATAGCTTCAGAGTTTGGTCCAAAGAAACCCCGGGCCGCATTGAATCCATCGATTTTGCGCTCTTTATATTCTCCATTATTGAAATCGTTAGATGCAATACTATTAATAAAAGTGTTGAATCCTTCGTCCATCCAACCATACCTGCGTTCATTACTACCAACGATCATGGGGAACCAGGTGTGACCGAATTCATGGTCTGTCACGCCCCAGAGTCCACCTCCCTTTGCATAAGATCCACAAAAAACAATCCCGGGATATTCCATTCCATTTACATTGCTGGCAACATTTACAGCACAGGGATAAGGAAATTCAAACCATCTTTTGGAATAGTTCTCAATACTGTATTTGGTATACTCCGTAGCTCTTCCCCATGCATTCGGACCATCTGACTCTACAGGATAAACAGACATGGCCAGTCCTTTTTTTCCACTGGGAAAATTCATTCTTGCTGCATCCCAAATAAATGATTTTGATGCTGCCCATGAAAAATCGCGGGAACTTGTAATCTTATATTTCCAGGTTAAAGTTGGTTTTGATGGCCTGCTGGATGCATCAGTAACTTCAGTATTACTTCTGATGATAACTGTTTTGTCGCTTTGCTTTGCCTGATTATAACGATCCAGTTGCTTTGCAGTAAGTACATCCTGCGGATTCAGGAGTTCACCTGACGCAACAACGATCATCGAGGAAGGTGCTGTGATACTTACATCGAAATCTCCATACTCCAGGTAAAATTCGCTTGCACCCAAATAAGGATCTGTGTTCCATCCCCTGATGTCATCATAAACGCACATACGAGGATACCATTGGGCAACTGCAAACACATTACCATTTTTAGTGGATAGAATTCCTGTCCTGTCGGCCCCATGTTCCGGAATCACGAAAGAATAATCAATTTTTACTTTGAGTTCTCCGCCTTTCGCACTAACGGGGTTGGATAAGCGAATTTGCATCCTGGAATCATCGATTATAAAATCTGCATCAGATTCCTGTCCCTGGGCAGTAAGTAATTTTACAGATTTGATTTTATATCCACCTTCGAAGGTGCTTTTGGAACTTCCATATCTGCTGCCTCCAACTGCAGGCATTTTTGCCTGACCCCTGGAATTTGAATTGAAAAGATTTTGGTCCAGCTGCATCCAGATATAAGAAAGGTTTTGCGGACTATTGTTTTTATAGTTCAGCAAAACTGTTGCGCTGATTTCGCTTTTGGTATCATCAAATTTTGCATCGATTTTATAATCAGCTTTGTTTTGCCAGTATTGAACACCAGGTTCACCTGCTGCGTTCCGATATTCATTTCCGTTATAGGTATAGAATAAAGGAGAAAATAAATCATGGTAATCATAGTTGGATTTGGGCAGATCAACCGGTTGAGCTGTCGCAACTGCAACACACAATAGCCAAATACCGGTCGCCAGTAGGAGTTTTTTCATTTTATGCAATTTGATTTTGAGGTTTGAAAATATATAAAATCACCAAAGCTGCCTATCAAAAATTATGAGTGGTCAATTACTGCAGCTCTGCTACCATTTTTTTCCCTTCAGCCTTTAGCGCAGGATCGTCCTGAGTACGGTTTGGTAGTTTAATCATTTTATTAAGTACATCAATAGCTTTATCGGATTGATGATTTTTCACATATGCTTTTGCCAGTTCCAGGTAGTTTACTACTAAAAATTGATCAATGCTTCTGGCCTTTTCCATTAATAAAATTGCCTTGTCTAAGGAAGCATCCGGCATTCCACCAAAAATTACTTTGGCTGCGGTACGGTCAATAGAGCTCATGGTACTTACTACAAGGTTCCATTTACCCAGGATATAGAGCCCTTTTGCATATCGCAGGTCTGTATTGATTGAAAGGTCCGCATACTTTTTTACATCCCGAAGGTTCTCCATTCTTTCTTTTCCGCTATGTATTTCTGAAAGGCGGTCAGCAATAATGGCTCTTGCTGCATTGGCACCCGCATCTCCTGCACTTACCTGCAGAGCAGTTTCCGCATAAGTTTTAGATGCTTCATAAATTTCAGCCTTCTTGTTTTTATCCGGCTCCCTTCCGCCGATACTTCCTGCTAACTCACTGCAACGGGTAAGCGCATACACATCGGTTGGCTGAATGTTCAATATTTCTTTGTATTTATTGAATGCAGCATTTTCATCAAGGGCAATCTCAAATTTTTTTGCTTCCTGGAGAAGTGCATTTACATCCTGCGATCTTGCAGGATTTAAAGAACCAAGAACAAATAATAGAATGAGCAAATGTTTCATGTTTGGTAATGTTTGCGAAATCTTACACTGGTACTCCCCTGAAAACTTATTATCGGAGGATTTATTTTTTTAACCGCAACATCAACTTCCAAAACCTGTGGAAAATGCCTTTTAATTTCATCAGCAAGTTCCATGGCAATAGTTTCCAGCAGCGGTGTCGTTTCTTTCATCTTCTTTTTTACCAGGTGATACAACGTCACATAGTTTATGGACTCGTGCAGACTAGTAATAATGGAAATAGACTCGTTGAAGGATACATCCAGGTTCACTTCAAATTCATTGCCGGTTATTTTCTCCTGTTCATAACAACCATGAAATCCGTGAAATTTTAAGTGATGGAGTGAAATAGTTACCATTAGGATTTATAGTTGTTTGCAGAAATATCAATTTATCTGGTGCAATTCCTTAGCTGCGAGATATCGCTCTGCATCAAGCGCTGCCATACATCCACTTCCAGCCGCAGTAACTGCCTGCCTGTAAATTTTGTCCTGAACGTCGCCCGCAGCAAAAACTCCTTCAATATTTGTTCTTGAAGTCCCTGCAACTGTTTTCAAATAACCGGCATCGTCCATATTCAACCAGCCTTTGAAAATATCAGAGTTAGGCTGATGCCCGATGGCAACAAAAAAGCCGCTTACCGGAATGATTTGTGTTTCTGAAGTTTTCACATTTTTTATTTTAACTGCTTCCACTTTCGTTTCCCCAATTACTTCTTCAGTTTCAGTGTTCCAGTATACTTTAATATTTGGTGTGCGCTGTACTCTTTCCTGCATAACCTTGGATGCACGCATTTGATCTTTTCTGATTAGCATGTGCACATTGGCGCATAATTTAGAAAGATATAATGCTTCTTCTGCAGCCGTATCACCAGCGCCAACGATCGCAACTTCTTTTCCTCTAAAGAAAAATCCATCGCAGACGGCGCAGGCACTTACTCCGAAACCATTCAATCGCTGTTCACTTTCCAGGCCAAGCCATTTTGCCGATGCACCTGTGGCAATAATCACAGCGTCTGCATGAATTTCTTTTTCCTCATCGATCCAAACCTTATGTGGTTGTTGGGAAAAATCAACTTTAGTCGCTAAACCGAAGCGGATATCTGCTCCCATTCTTGCTGCCTGCTTTTCAAAATGCACCATCATCTCGGGTCCCTGCACACCATCAGGGTATCCCGGATAATTTTCAACTTCAGTAGTTATGGTAAGTTGTCCGCCCGGCTGAATGCCCTGATACAATACAGGTTTCAGGTTAGCCCTTGCTGCGTATAAAGCTGCCGTATAACCTGCCGGACCTGATCCGATAATCAAACAATGTACTTTTTCAATAGAATTATTAGCCATACCTATTATTTGCAACCTGTCTGTTGTTATCCTGGTTGTCGTGGAAAAATTTTACAAAATTAACGGAAATACACCATTGAAACAGGGTGCTTTCAGACACCTGAATTTCTTGTGAATTGGCTATTTCGGAATAATAATGGTTCGAAACTGGGCAGCATAACCGCCAAAATATCCCAGGGCGCCATTTGAAATATTACTCAGGACAGTAGTTGGACTGGCAAATGGATTGCCGATACTTTGGAACGTAAATTCGAAAGTTCGCCAAAAATCAAAAGTAGCCTTATCAATGTTGCAAACTTTTAAAGTTACAGTATCGCCCTTGCTAAAAAACACATCATCATCGCTTCTGGGTATATTCTTGTCAACACCCCGATCCACTGGCAAAGTATATGTAGTTCCGTCGATTACACCATCATCAAAAACTGACTGATATCCGGCATAAAAGGGTTCACGGTTTCTTTTTGTAAAATACCTGATATAATCGCCCAGCCCTTTAGGATCAGTAGCTTCAACAATCACCTGAGCCAAAGTAGTATCCGGGTTATTGGGTGCAGGCTGCCACCATAGAGAATCAATTTTCCTGGTAGTATTGGGTATTGTGGTTGTTGACGTGTATTCCTGACCGTTGGCAGTAATTTTCAAACTATAAGCGGAATTCAGTTTACCTA
>PSRI01000045.1 GCA_003175935.1 Bacteroidota bacterium | reverse complement strand
CACGTTGTCGGAGTGAGTCCATGAGCTCAAATGATTTGTATCCGATTCCGACCAAAATTAGAGGAGGCAGTAGTCCGGCTTTTTCATATTCTCTGAATACGGATGCCATCATAGGAAAATAGAAATTTGCATCGAGCAGGTAGACAGTTGGATATTTTTTGTTGCTATCTGAATTATAGTTTTCTGGCAATTGAATTGAAATGACAAATGTGTCGCCCACGGATTTGGAGTAGAGTGTCCATTCTTCTTTTAACTGTTTAATGTTGGAAGATTTATCAGCTTCTTTAGAGACGCAGGAGTAAATCAACGTTAGAATAGCGACTAGTATGGTGAAATATTTTGCCTGCATGATAGTTAGTGGAGAGGTGTAAAATATGCAAGCAGGTTGAGATGTCTAAGTGTGGTGATAAAATTTTGGAATAATTTATGATATTGTATGAAGGAGAGTTTCACGCAAAGGCGCCCGCCTTCGTCACGCTGCGCGTAACTCCTTCGGGCCTTGCTTCGCTATAGCTTCGCGAAGGCGTAGCAGGCAAAGAGACGCAAAGAGGCATAACTATGATCCCAATTCCGTCAACGAGAGAATATTTTCATCAGGATCTTTAAACCATGCGACTTTTGTTCCACTAGGGGCATTCCAGATTCCTAAATCGTCCTGCTCCAGAAATTCGAATTGCTCGCAAAAAACTTCTTGTTTATTTAGCGACTCAATTGTTGAAACTATGTCGTCAACATTCCAGCCCAACACGGTAAATGGCTGCGGACTCAACTCCGGCACAATCGCGATCCGCAAAACAGTTCCGTTGGCATTAAATTCCAGTGCATAGTCGTCTTCATACATGAATTCTAACCCTAAAATGTCCTTGTAAAATTTTTTTGCCTTTTTGGGGTTGGTAGTCGGAACGAAAGCTTTGAGTTCTTTATCGCCGAGCATATGGAAAGGATTTATAGTACTTAGTACTTAGTATAACGTACTTAGACTAAAGTACGACAAGAAATTAGATTATGAGTACCTAGTACCTAGATTAGAGTTTCCCTAAATCTCTGAGAATTTCGTGGCTTTGTGATTTAATTCTTATTTTTTTTCGCCTCTTGTTGCCTAATGATACCGGGCAAAGAGGGACACTAAAAATAAAGAACTGCATACTTAGAACATAGACTGACTAAAATCATAAATGATTTCTATTCAATCCATGTTCGTTCACCTTTAATTAATTTCCAATCATTATTTACCTTTTTTAAGTATGCATAGCCGCCTTCATAAACCATCCTATAGTCTACTATCGCATTTTGAAATCCTTTGTCCAAAATAATTCTTATGGCATACGGATAAGAATGAAGTTGCCAGTATCCACCCCAATGCCCGTACCAAATTTTTATGCAAGATGAAAGAAATTGCATCCTCTTTTCACTTTCCCCTTTTGATTTTGCTGGAGACATGAGATTTCCTGCGCCAAGTTTATAATGAGAGTTTCCCAGGAATCGATTTAATACACTATCATAATGGTCAGTAAGTGTCACGCATTTTATATTTGGGAAACTGAGTTGTGGCCTGAAGTTTTGTAATAAAATATAATTTTCATTTTTGGGTAACTCTATATCCCTTAAATGATTCGTGTCAATTGAAAGACTTTCAACAACTGAAAAATTTATTTTGTTCTGAATTATGAAATACTTTACATTTTTATAAATATCATTTCCCCACTCCGAGCCTCCCGTTCTTCGTATATCGATAGGATTGTAAAATGCCTGAAAAATCTGATAAATGTTTTTCGTTGTATCATTTAGTTTTTCAAGCGTCTCCTTTGTGATGGGTGCAGTTTCTGAAGCCCAATTTTCAAAAAATACCTGTAGACCACTTATTGAGGCAGACTTATAAGAATGATAAAGAGTTGTATCATTTTTTTGACCGAAGGTGTTGGTTGCGAAATAAAATAAACAAAAAGCTAAAAAGATGCGAGCCATAATTTAATTTAAAATAAGATGCAACAATTCAAGTAATTTCATAATAACTCTTTTGGAAAACGTTATTTCCATCTCCAATTCAATTCTTCAACGAATTGGATATTTAATTTCGAGCAAATCCTTTTTAATAAGTTCTTCATTTCACCTGGATTTTCAATCTTTGTTTTGGGAATAATCAGATAGCCACCTGTTTTCAATGTTGTATAGAAATGTTCAGTTGTTTCTATTACTTTCTCTAATACAGCCATATTAATTTTTAATTCGCCGCTGATATCTTTTACTTCAAATATGTTCTCATCAATTTGGAGGACTGTAGGGTGATTGAATCTATATTTATAACACTCAATAACATATTTGATATAATGCCTCTGGTATATCCTTCGCTGTATCCATTCTTTTACCCGATTAATACGTTTTATTTCACGCGGAGACGCCAAGTTCCGCAAAGTCGCTATTATTCTTTGCGAACCTTTGCGTCTTTGCGAGAAGCCTTATTGTCGTAAAATTTTTTCCATTTTCTTTCCCTTCGCCAGCTCATCAATCAACTTGTCCAGGTAACGCACTTTTTGCATGATCTTATCTTCAATTTCTTCAACACGATAACCGCAAATCATGCCGGTTATTTTTGAAGCATTCGGGTTCATCAGTGGTGCCTCATTGTAAAAAGTTTCGATATCGACTTTTTTATCGAGTTGGTTTTTGAAAGATTTCTTATCATATCCCGTCAACCAATAAATAATTTCATCCACTTCCTCTTTTGTCCGGCCTTTTGCCTCTGCTTTCTTAATGTACATCGGATACACACCGGCAAAACTCATTCGGTATACACGTTCATTTTTCATGGCTGTTTATTTAGAAACAAAAACTAAATTATCAAATTAATGATTCTGTTTGGCAGATAAATAATTCTCAATTTCTTTATATTTCATTTTCATCGCCTCGTCTTTTTCTTCCCTCCCCATGTATTCAGCCCAACCCCAGGGTGTACCATCATAAATTTTATCAGTCGCATTCAAATCTGCTCCCGCATCTACCAACAATTTCACTGATTCCAATGAACCGGAGTAAACTGCCTGGTGCAGGGGAGAAGCATGACTGTGAAATCCTTTATTAATATAGGCATTTACATCAACTCCTGATTGAATCAATTGCGAAATAAAATCCGACTTCCCCATAAATGCCGCCGCCATAAGTGCAATTTGTTTGTCTTCTTTACTTGCATTCGGTAGTAGTCTTTTTACATCATCCTTCCTCTCGAGGGAGACGGCAGCTGTTAACGTAATTTTTCCTGATTTCGCAATGATATATTTGGCAGCTTCTATATTTCCATTGGCCAGTGCACCATGGGCATCTCCCGGTTGAGCGCCATTCTCCATAAGCAAATCCAGTAATTCAATCTGTACACCAGACTCGCGGGGGATACGTCCGGTTTCAACCAGACCGAAAGTATAATTGATCTGATGCTCAAAAGTTTCCGGCGCATACTCACGGATATATTTTATAAGTAGTCGCGTTATTTCAACAATATTAGCAGGTAATTTTTCATGTCGAATAGGATTATCCGCAACAAACCATATTAAGTAGGGGTGTTGAAAATATCCATTGGCAGGCGTATCTAATCTTTGTGAAACTATTTTAGGATTTGACTCGAGAATTTCCTGCAGCAAAGCAATATTGCCGCTATCGATTGCTTCTACTGCTCTGCGAAATAAAGGATCAGCAATTTCGGAGTTATTCATTTCTTCGAAATTTCAATTACAATTACTCTGTGCACCTCCATGAGCTCAGAGTCTCTGTGGTAAAAAATCCGCATTTCATATTAAAATCGCCTATTGCATTGTGGTACCCGGCTGCTGTTGAGTCAAACAATGCATTCCTCCTCCGCCAAAATTAATTTCAATTGTATCAATTTGAACAATTTTCTTTCCAGGAAAAATTTCTTTCATTATTTGAAGTGCGCGATCATCTTTTTCTTTTTGCGATGCAGCAAAGCCGACTCGCGAATATTTTGGCATTAATACAACACCATTCGCAATAACAAAATTCATATAACTGGCGGATGCCATAAATCGAATGGTATCTCCGGGAATTGTACCGGGCATGCTAAAAGCATCTGATTTGTCAGACACAATATGTTTGTCAATAATGAAATCAGGAACTGGCATTTCAATTATCTTAAATGGTTTTCCATCCTGATCTGTCGCATTCTTGAGAATATTATAGTTCGCTTCCAGATGCTTGTAATTTAACTGCGACAAGGAATCTTTATTTTTTTCCTTCACCGTCATTCGTTCCACGAGAAGTGTGCGTTCATCAGCAAACCGACAAATTTCATCAACATGACCACCTGTGCCGCCGGCTGAGTAAACTCCGGTTGGTAATTTTCCTGCTAATCGTGATTGACTATCATCTACTGAAGCATATTTGAGCCAAATTACTTTTTTCACTCCTAAAACTCGTTTATATTCCGCCTCTAATTGTTGCTTTGTCTTTCCTGGATTACGTTGTAGTTCCACGGCTTCATTTGTAATCATTACTCCTTTTCCATTAAATTCTCTGTCCCCGCCCTCGCTTACGATGTTTGATTTGATGACCTGCAATCCCAATGAACTTGCAATAATACTGTCGCCCATATCTGCGGTTTTAGCAAAACCTGTTCGACAATCGCCATAACAATTAAATCCGAAATCGACGCCTTTTAATTGTCCCCTGGAATTACGAACGAATATGGGTCCATAATCACGGAGCCAAAAATGCCAGTTGGGAGAAAAAAAATAAGTGATTTTGGATGTGTCAATTTGATAAACCAAAAATTTTTGAGTCAGAATTTTGCTCTGAATAGAATCGGTAACAATTAATCTTATTCGGACATATGGACTGAGCGCCTGCAACATTTCAATGTGAATTCTTTCGACTTCATCTTTTGTTGCTGTATCAGTATAAGTTGTAATGCCCCATCCCATCCAAATGACGTCAATTTTTTCAAATTCAGCTGGAAATGAATATTGACCAGGGGCCGATTGAGAATAGGCTATATTAATTTGGGAAAGAAATAAGGATAACAGCAGGTAATTTTTCATTTAGATCGCATTGAGAGATTGTATATGAATAGTGCAGCCAGTCATTCAATGCATAATTTCTATTTTATCGTCTTCGCACCTAATTGTTTTCCTAATTTTTCATATTCGATATCATTGGGTTCCCAGAGTTCAACACTGTTCCCTTCGAGATCCATGATATGAACAAATTTTCCATAGTCGACTGTTTGAACAGTATCTACAATTGTTACGCCGTTTTTCTTTAACGCATCCAACAGCTCAGCCAGATTCTCAACTCTATAATTGATCATATAATCTTTGGTAGATGGTTCAAAATACTTCGTTGTTTCTTTGAATGCACCCCATGTAGTGAATCCTTTTTTGGTACTGTCGGCCCCCTGGAACCATTCGAAAACAGCGCCGTATTGATTGGTAAGCAGACCGAGATTCGTCTTGTACCATTCCCTCAATTTCACCGGATCTTTACTTTTGAAGAAGACACCACCAATTCCGGTAACTCTTCCTGTTTTCGTTTGTCCTTGAGAGCGATTTGAAAGGATGGAATTAAATGCGAAACCAAAACTAAATGAAATCGCAATCACCAAAATAGTCAAACTATATTTTTTCATAAATCTGAATATTTCTGAGTTTCGAAAATTGAATTGGCAAATTGGTGCAGATTAAAAAACAGATCAGGTATTCTCCCGGCTATATCTTGCAAAAATATCAATGGCTTCGTATAATTCAAATCCAATTCCCTGGGTAAATTGTTTCGCTTCGGTCATGCAATGCGTTAGAAATAAAGAAATGGCTTTTTTTGTCGGGTCAGCCGACCACCAACAGCCATAGGCACCCGGCCAGCCAACGGAACCGAGGGAAGCGATACATGGAATGGAACCGTATTTGTTTTCTTTGGTTGCAACTGCCACTCCCAGTCCAAAGCCATAATACTCTTTAAATATCGAGGATCCCATCAGTTTTCCCTGTTCTCTTTGCGGGGATGTCAATTGATTCGTACAAATTAGTTGGATCGTTTCTTCTTCCAAAATCCTAACGCCATCTGGACAACCCTTTTCGACAAATAATTTTGCGAATTGTAAATAATCTCCAATGGTTGACCAAAGACCCTGTCCGCCTGACTCAAATTCCATATCGCGAGGCCGATCTTTTAAGGCCATTCTTGCCGGAACCGTTTCCAGGTTTGTCAAATTCGCTGATTCATCGTATCCCATATTTGAAGCGCACCTGCTTTTCTTTTCATCTGGCACATAAAAAAAGGTATCCTTCATCGTTAGTGGGCCAAACAATTTTTCCTGCATTACTTCACCCAACGATTTTCCTTCGATGCTAGAAATTAGGATCCCCAGGAAATCAGTTGATCTGCTGTAATAAAATAATTCACCGGGCTGACTTATCAATGGCAGTTTCGCCAATCCATTTACCCATTGTTTGTTTTTGATTTCTGTGTCAATGTCCGGACCTAGTGCATCAATATAATCTTCTTTGAGTTTTCCTTTCAGAAAATCAGAATAGGTAAAACCAGATCTGTGCGTTAGTAGATCAAGGATGGTGATCAGGCGGTTTGCATTTTCGAATTCTCCGGTCTGCCTGTTGAGGACCTTCATATTCTCAAACTGCGGGAACCATTTTGTGATGGGATCGGATAAATCTAATTTACCCTCTTCGTACAAAATCATTGTGAGTACGGAAGTAACAGGTTTGGTCATGGAAGCAATTCTGAAAATAGTATCACGGGTCATTAATTCAAAGGACTCTAAATTTTTATATCCTTCGCTTTCCTGGTAAATGACCTGCCCTTCTTTCCAGATAAGAGTATTAACTCCGCCTAACTTTTTGTTTTCTATGAATTCATTAAACATAGTTAGAACCAGGTGAGATTCTTTAACACGGGTCGAATGTGTTATTATGCTTTATGTCGGAGGCTACTTTCTTACAGTCTCATAGTAGAAAATTACTGCGCCGCAGGCAAATGTCTTTGTTTTTATCAACCTAAGATTAATTCTGTCCTGAATATTTTTAAACAATTGCAAACCTTTCCCCTGTATAGTCGGCTGAATCATAATTTGAAATTCATCAACCAGGCCAAGGTTTGCAGTAGCAACAATTAAACTCGGACTACCAACTAAAATATCCTTACCAGGCTGATTTTTCAAATCCGTGACTTCATCTTTAATGCTTCCCGTTGCCAGCCTTGAATTTTTCCAGGTAACTCCGTTCATTGTGTGAGAAAATACCAGTTTGGAAATATTGTCAATGATTATGGCAAAATCATCAATGGGTTTGTTTCCGGTAGGACTATTTACTACAGTTGGCCAATAACTTTCCATGAGCTGGTAGGTAATTCTTCCATAGATGAGATCATCGGAATTTAGAAGGAGTTGATTATAATGTTCATGGATCTCATCATCTGCAATCATTGCAGTATGATCGCAAATCCCATCGAGGGTCATGTTCATTCCTGCGATTAGTTTTCTCATGGTCTTTTTTCTGCAAAATTACTCAGTGGGGTTTTAAGGGCAGGTTGTTGTTGCGTCTTTATAAGATGCTAATTGCGACAAATGTAATATTCATAGCTTGGAACAGGGCGCTTTATCATTTGAGTCTTGAAACATAGGAGATTTACCACTGAGGCACTGAATGCACAGAGATTCACAGAGTCTCGGTGCGTCTCAATGAACGAAGTTTATCCGCCAGCCGGCGGAAGTCTTAGTGGTAAAAAATCCGCTTTCTATTTTTTGACTTGGTTACTGCCTCACACCCATAAAAGTCGTCGTCAACCCTTCCCATTTCAAACCATCAATTTTTCCACTGGAGTTGCGGGTGAACGTTAACGTGGCATAGTCTGCCAGACGAAAAAAACGATCTTCTCCAATGGGGAATATTTGGCTGTCACCGGAAATTATTTTGCCCTTATCCATTGTGATATGGTTGGTAAACCTGGGAAATTTGTAAGCACCTACATATTCCTGTAGCTTACTGACTGGAACCTGGATAAAATTAAAATGTGGCAATGGTGGAGGAGAAATTTTTTGGTCTTCCAGGATTTTAGGGATATCCCGTATGAGCAAATCATTTGCACCTGAGAGTACATTCGATACAAGAATAAAACCATAATCTTTTTTTGTATCGAACAACACGAAGCAACGGGAATAGGATGAACCATTTTCCCTGAAACGACCGGAGCTATCAACGAGGGCCTTCTTTACAGCTTCACCATATTTACCTTTTACAACCGCGTCACCAAATAAATAGACATCATGGGCGGTACTATAAACAGATCCGGCGCCAACTATAAAGGAATAGTCCTGCGGCGGTGCGGGTATCAATCGCCCAGGCGCTAATCTATATTCGGTCGAACGATATGGAATAATGGTGTCGCTCCTGGAGTCCATACTACTATTCATACCGGCCGGTTGAAAAACATAGTGATCCAAAAGCTCTGAATAAGATTTTCCAGAAATAATTTCTAAAATTCCTGTCAGTACGGAGTACCCAAGAGAGCTGTAAGATTCTTTCGATCCTGGTTCAAATTCCAGAACTGCCTGTTTCGCTTTTTCGAGCATATCAGCAGCGGTGTATGGAGCAGTTTCTTCTTCTGGTCTTGTTATTCGATGAGGCAAACCGGATTTATGATCCAGAAGCATCTCAATTGTAATTTTATCCCCACCTGGAAAACCTTTTACCCACTTGCCAATGGTGTCATTCAATTGCATCTTTCCCTCTTCAACTAATTTTAATGTAATTACCCTTGTCATGGGTTTTGTAACAGAAGCAATTGCAAAACGGGTATTAATTTGACTCGGAACGTTCAATTCTTCAGACGCAAAACCATAAGCTTTCTCAAAAACTATTTTGCCTTTATATGAGGCTAGTACGACTCCTAAAAGTTGTTTTGACTTGTCCACAGAATCAACATATGCCCCTACCTCATCCGTTTTGTTTTGGGCTGACGTGGATGTTACGGATAAAATAATCACAGTTACAAAAATTAATCGAAAGGCCGGTTTGCTAATCATCGTATTGATTGAGAAGAGTAATGCTTGTATATCCCTGCGCGCCACCAATATTTCCGAGTCTCCGTTGTAAAAAAAGCAAATGTTTTGTTTAAGGTTGAGATTTCTACGGATTCATTCTTTCATAAGTTTCTTTAATTTTTTCCGGCGAAGCTTTCAGCATCATCTCACTAAAACCAAAAGTTAATTCATGCTTTCCTTCTTTGAGTTGAGCAAAAATGGCTTCAATAAAATCACTGACCGGAGGATGCGCGTCATGGATTCCTTTTCCACCTAAATCTGTATTTAGAGCAGGCGGTATCATTTCAATCACTTCAATTCCTTTTGATTTTACCATATGTCGTAACGATAATGTAAATGAGCGTAGGAATGCTTTTGTGGCGCAATAAACAGGAACTTTAGAAAGTTGAACAAAGGCCAGGCCGGATGTTACATTAATGATAGTGTCTAAAGATTTCAAATTCAGGAAGAGCGTACACAAATGTACTGGCGCGAGAATATTTGTATCTATTTCAAATGCTGCTTTTGAATAAAAATCCTTGTCTGAAATATCCATCCAGTTTTGAATACCTGCATTGTTTATAAGCACATTCAAATCACCGTGTTTTTCCCGAATCCATTCAAACAGGGCAATTCGATCGGATTCTTTTACCAGATCACAGTTCCTGGTAATAATGCCGGGGTATTTCTTTTCTGCCTCTTTTAGGACATCTGCCCGTCGGCCGCAAATAATCACTGTATTATTTTCTTTCACGAATCTCTCTGTCAGTCCAAGGCCAATTCCTGAAGCACCGCCTGTGATCAGGATTTTGTTATTCGATAAGTGCATATGTTTTATTTATTCTTTTTGTAGAGGTAATAATGTTCTTATTGATTGGGACGGCCGAAATACAATACGTATCCATCGGCATCTTCTATTTCAAAGCCAAGTAAATTATCGCTATTGATTTGTAAAGGTTTGAAAAACTTTACATCCTTGGAAAGATATTCATCAAACAATTTCTCCGGATCCTGTGTGGAAATATAAGCATCCCAGCGCGCCCATTCATGACGGGTATGATTGGGAATGGGTTTTACTTCAGGTAAAATTGCTTTGAGCATGATTGAAATGCTATCTCTGCCAACTATGGCCCAATAGGGATCGTCATCAGGCCCGGTGAAACGAAGTTCAAATCCCAGTTTGTCTACATAGAATGAAACTGATTTGTTCAAATCTGAAACAATAAAAAAGGGCCATATGGAAGTAAGATTTGGCACAGGCTAAAAGTTACCATTTTTATTTGGCAGATGAAAAAACTTTGGCATTCGACTTTGTGATGGATGGAGGAGTTGAACCACGGAGACCTGAGTTCGCGAGGAACACAGAGAAGATTATAAAGATACTCTGTGAAACTTAGTATCCTGCGTGGTTAAATAAGGATCTTATTAAGACGGAAAATATTTTCAATTATTTCGACCAACTATAGATCTACAAACACAACCATTTGTCTTCCTTCTTCTGAATAAAATATGATCCTCTGTCTGGTTGGATTGTCCTGGTTATCTACATCAGAATCTACGTAAGTACCCTTATATACCTCATCAAAACCAAAAGTGTTATAATGAACAAGTATATCCATAGTTTTATTGGTAACATCGAAGTTCAAAATATCAACATCATAAGAAATTGTGGGATCGCTGGCATTACTGAGAGATCCCACTGCGCCAACTCCCGCAGAGAGATTTAGTGTATAGTTATTGTCCCTTTCGTTTAACCAGAATTTGTTTACCACAGGGATATATCTTGCTTTCTGTTTTATCATAATTCTTGCTGGTGGCGGTGGGCCGATGGGATCATTCGCTCTTATTGTGAATGGAACTACATTGGAAGTACCATTGGCATTTATAAGAGTTAACATAACAACTCCCGGTTGAATTCCATCTGGAACTCTCGTAGTAACAATTTCGGTTGAATCAAAATCAATGGGGGCAACCTTATCTCCAAACTTTATAGATGTTATTCCTCCCATATTCGCACCGTTTATCTGTACGGGCCAATTTACCGGATTGTTATCAGGAAGAACAGCATTGATTGTAGGTGGTGCAGCTTTATCAACTACGGAAAATGCTGTAGAAGATGTAGCTGAACCGTCGGGATTTGCCACTACAATATTGCCGGAACTTGCACCCGAAGGAATTTCTGCACTTATCCCCCCACCAGATAATTTGAAAAATGCATCGGTACCATTAAACCTTACTGAAGTTGCAGTAGTAAGATTTTTCCCTGATATAGTAATTACGTCGCCAACAGATCCTGTCTTGGGGGTGAAATCAGAAATCTCAGGTGGTTTCTTAACAGGCGGTGTAGGACCTGGATCTTTACTGCAGGAAAAAATTAGTACCATAGATAGCAAAGCGATGTATTTCATATAAACTATTTTAGAGTGAAGCAAGCTTTTGTACAATCTCGTCAGAACGTCTTTCAAACTGAGCAATCCATTTATGAGCGTCATCTGCGATTGAGTGCATAGTCTCTACAAACTTATTTTTTTCCGCTTTTGTCATTTTCTTCATTTCATCCGGATAAGTTATTTTATCTGCATGATCATTGAATTTCTGAAATATGTTCTCGCTCTTATCTCCAACATCATCAAGAAATGTTTTTACTCTATCTTTTTCTTCGGGCATATATGTTGAAAGCATAGAGACTAAATTGTTCCTTTCCCCATAAAGTTTATTGAATGCAGTATTATAATCATTCAACAGTGTTACAAAATCATGGAAATAAGCTGTGTCACTTTCATCAAATAGGTATTGGACCTTATACTTTAGAAAATCTGCAAAATTTGTCATTTGAGTATCATAGTCGTTCACATAGGAGCGGAATAGTTTGATCGCTGCATTTTTACTTGCTTGCTCATTTTCCTTTTTAGTCAATTTTATATCCAATGACTCGTTATTTCCTGGAACTTTAAAAACCTTGTTGCCATTTAATTCATACCCCGGAATATCCGGCTCAATCGTGATTTCATGTCCCGTAGATACCTTATTTGAAAACTTTACCTGGCCCTCATCAATTTTTTGACTCGGGTAATAAGATCCTGCATAAGATATGTTGGCGTTCCCTTGCAAGGGTTTGAGGGAAACACTGTCTTTAAAAGTAATTGTAAGTGTAAAAGTTGGTGGTAAAGGGGGATTCCTGACAAAATAATACCCAATACCAACTACCAGTAAAAACATCACGGCTGGACCTGATACTTCCAGAGTTTGATTTCGGTAAGTGCCTTTGAAATGTGCATATGAGCGTACAACCCGGAATAACAAATAGGCACAACAAATTCCCAGTGGTATCAGGATGATGAAGTATACTAAAGCCTTATCATTTCCATCCGGAATAACACGCTGACCATAAAATAAAAACAGAACGGTAATGGCAATGGAAACAAGAAAGGCGGATACGCCAATGTAGATATATTTCATAGTTAAGGTTGATAAGGTTTGTATCAGTTTCCAAAAAAGTAAGCAGGTTATCAAGGGCAGGACCCCAAAGCAGATCAATTAAAAGAATTCGCGCTTAAGTAAGATAACGCGATAAGGGTTAATATGTACCGGGAAAACTACCCGTTTATATTTTAAATATAAAAAAAACTTAGCAAACAATAGTTCCACCAAAGAATTTAGAATTCACTAAACTATCAAATGTTAGTAGAGGAATTGAGGTGCTGCATCCCCCACAAAATACTTTTTTGTGTACCTATTTAGGTTCTCCTGGAATTTAGCCACTCAGCGTTATTCCATAACACTGGAGTTGAACCAACTGGATCCATTTGATAATTTGAATCATCAACCTGTATCAGTAGTAAGAGCCTTTTCCCAAATAACATATGTAGCCTTGAATTATTTGCAAAGACGTCGAGCAAGTTATGCGCGGTCTTCTTATCAACAATTTGAAAGCGTCTAAAAACTATTACGAGACCTGCATTGTTGATTTCAATTTCAGCAAGACAATCATTTAAAGCGTCTAAGTTTTCCCCGTAATAATCGGGAAATTCAAGTTGCTTTTTGAGGTCGCTGTGAATATTATTTTTCTCAGACCACTGCGAACAATCAAAATCAATTATGGTATAATCTGCTTGATTCAACCATTGAATGTCATTGTCTAAAACATTTTCCTGCCAATACAAACTTATCCATCCATTTTGCAAGATTTGCCAGTCCAGCCCTTGCAATTCTGAGGGATTGTTTTGAAAAAATGCCATGTGATTTGATGATTTAAGACATAAATTTTGGCTGCTAAATTTTCCAACGGTTATTTAGTAGAATCCTTAGTGTTTGTTTCCCGAATCTCATTTAGCATATTATGAATTCTCCTCTCTGCTTCACCTTTTGTAATTCCTTCATTGTAATCCCGGACAAGTTGATGATCAAAATCTTTATGTGGCACAACCTCAGGCCGGAGACCATTTTGCCTGGTAAAAACAGTTGTAGGAATACTAACATCGGTAAATTCATAATGTGGAATATCGTTACTTAGCCAGCCAAAGTACATCGCCTCATGATTGGGATTATTGAAGTTTTCAGAGTAATCAATGAAGCTTTTTTCATTTAGCGAAACCCAAATTCCATACTCCAGATTCTCACGATAATCATTAACCTTTATGGTCAAGGTTGCCCGTATAAATTTATCTGTCTGATCGGCATAGCTAATAATGCAAAAGTCATCTCTTAGTTGGGCCATTTCATTTTTTTCTTCTGGTGACAGCCCATCATAAGGTGTAGGCGAATTAAATGCTAGCGCGGGCCATTCTTCATGAATCTGACCACATATGCTGCAGGTCAACTGTTTTTTGTCTTCCAATTTGTGTGATTTTTTACTCTGGCAATACCAAACTATTCTTCTCATCAAATCCCCAATAAGGATTATGAGCCACTTCAATTAAATGTCCGTCAAGGTCTTTAAAGTATCCACTATATCCACCCCAGAAAACTTTTTGAGCTGGTTTAACAATGGTGGCACCGAGTTTTTCAACTTCCTTTAAAACCTCATCAACTTCCTGTTCGGTTTCTGCATTGTATGATATGGTAAGCCCCGCAAATCCCGATCCTTTTTCATCCACGGTTGCGTCTTTTGCTAATAAATTTCTTGGGTATAGCGACAACACGATTCCTCCAAGTTCGAAAAATGCAATATCATCCTGACTCGCAGAAGATTTTTTCCAACCCAGGCCTTTCTCATAAAAATTAAGTGCTCTTTGAAAGTCTGCAACACCCAATGTAATGAGATGAAATTTTTGTTTCATACTCTTTAATTTGCAATTTGTTTAAATATTTACTATGTCAGCGGCAATGCCTGAAACCATCTCACAAAATCATCCAGAACAGGGATATGAACTGGTTTCCCAAGAATGAAATTTTGATAAACCAGGAGGAGATGAGAAACTCCGTAAATGACAAGCAGTGAAGGGAAAATCCACCTTCCCCGGGCGTTTTGATTTCTGTCTCTATAAATAAGAATGACTAGGGGTACAAGTACTGCACCATATTTTACGATATAAAATATTGTTTTTATTAAGCTACCTACTCTATCGTCGGGATTGGGATGAATGGACATCAGAATGGGTATAACAATAAAATTCATTACCCTCGCAATTATTGGATCCAGGATTGCAATGCCGGTGCCAATCATTGCCCTTGCATGAATGTCTCTTTCCCTGCGATTTAATATCGCAATAATGTAACAGGCTACCAGGGCAAAAAGATCCCTTAAACCTTGGGCATTCACAAAAGTTAGTTCTTCAGCAGGTGTTGTTTTGTCGAGATTAATCATCAACACTATTGAAACAATAAGCAAGGGCATGGTGAAATAGGAAATCTTTCCAATGAAACGATGCGTTCTTAATTTATTTTTCCTGATTAGTATAGGTTGCACAATCAGCATTGTGATCCAGGTCGCCATCATAATGAAATGGAAGATCATGTATGATGAAATGCTGTTGAAAGCACCGAAAAATTTTGAAAAATAAGTCTTCCAAAACCCCAGAAGTACTAATGGTATCAGAACAAGAAAAACGTATCCTGATTTCTCGAAATTATTTTTTTGTATGACAGGTGAGAGGGCAATTTTCATTGCAAAGCATTATTAAACGAAATGATCTGGACAATAAGAAATCTTACTATGGCCAATAAATATACTTCTTTAAAAGTATTTT
>PSRI01000040.1 GCA_003175935.1 Bacteroidota bacterium | reverse complement strand
GAGCATAGCTCAGCTGGTTCAGAGCATCTGCCTTACAAGCAGAGGGTCCGCGGTTCGAACCCGTGTGCTCCCACCCAATAAAAGCAAGGGTTTCAGTGGATTCTGAAACCCTTTTTCTTTTTCCTGGTTTAAACATGGTTTAAACATTTCTTTCACTACAATAAAATTCATTTCCTTTTTTGTCGCCCTGTTATTCCAATTTATAGATTGAAATTTCTGTAATAAGAATATTAATAGGAGTTTGAGATTGTAAATTTCAATTCAAATCCTTGAGATAAATTACAGAACAACACTTACTAGCTAATTGCAAAATATCCCAAAGCAAGGTAATGCCTAAACTAACTAGCCAAGCTAAGACTGTTCTTGACCTTGGGAATTTTCGGGATCAGATATCTTACCACCATTATCTGGGTTCTCGCCTTTATCAGAATTTATTTCTATTCCAGAATCAGAATCAAGGATATCTAATTCAGAAATAAATTTTTGAGGAATTTTCTTGTTTGTTCTTGCTTCAAGTCTTCGAATCGCGTCAAATCTACCTATTATTGTGTCACCTCTCTTTGCTCCATCTTTCAACTTATCCATAGCCTCTCTATAAGATCTATTGGCACCTTGTAAGCTCAATCCAACTTTTTCCATCTCTTCTAAAAAAGTTACAAATTTGTCATGCAATAAACCACATTGTTTGAAGATTTCTTCGACATTCTTAACCTGATTTTCTTTCTGCCAAATTAATCTTACGACTTTTAGTGTAGCAATGATAGTAGTTGGCGTAGTTATTACAATTTTCTTATTTAATGCTCGATTAAATAAATCAGGGTTTTCATTTATTGCTAGGGTGATTGCTGAATCAATTGGCATAAATAGAAAAACATAGTCTGGAGACGTTATACCTGCTAAGGATTGATAATTTTTGTCTGATAGATAATCAATATGGTCATTTATGCTTTTAATGTGCTGCCTTAAATATTCAGCTTTATCTTCAGGAGAAGCAGCATTAAAATAATTTACATATGCAGTTAATGAAACCTTGCTATCAATAATTAAATGTTTTTGATTTGGGAGGTTTAAAATTAAATCAGGAATCCTAGTCTGATCATTTTCTTCATCCCGATATCTTTCTTGAAGCTTAAAATCGACGTATTTTTGCAGACCTTCCGCCTCAAGAATTAATTTCAGCCTATCTTCTCCCCAGGTTCCTTGTATTTTCACATCCGATTTTAGGGCGTTTGTAAGTCCCTTGGCATCATCGCTAAGTTGAATACCTAGCTTTTGAAGGAGAGATATCTCCCCCTTTAATGAAGTCAAATCCTGAATATCCTCTTTCCTTGTGGCTTCAATTTTGTCCTTGAATTGATTCAAATCCGTTTTTAGCGGGTCGATTATTGTGCTTAACTCCTTTTTGTTCTCACCAATAAAAGCTTTCCTTTTTTCTTCAAATATGTCATTTGCGAGGTTTTTGAATTGGTCTTTTGAAATATCCTGTATGTTCTTAAGCTCAGCCTTAAAAGAGTTCATTTTTTCGTTCAGAGCATCATTTTCCGCATGCAATTCAGATATGCTATTATTCAGTTCTAGGATTTTTTCATTTTTTTCCTCTACCTCATCTTCTTTCGAATTTGCTCGGGTTCGCAAAAGTTCGAATGATTCTTTAGGCACATACTTATCAGATATTTCTTCTTTTGATAATTTCTTTTCAGACTCCGCGATAGCCTCTTCTATTTTAGTTTGTTGGTCCGATAGCTTATCATTTGCATTTTTCAAGTTTGAATTAACCAAATCATAAAGTTCCTTGGCAATATATTTAGTGGATACTTCTTCCTTGGTAAGCATTGCTGCACTATCAATTCTTAACTTCAAAAGTTCAGATTCAATGCTTCTATAATCACTTTTTGAAACATACCTTTTGATCAATATTACTCTGCATAATAGATATCCTAATATGCCTGTAAGAATACCATAACCTAGTAATTGAAATATTGAGTTCATGCTTTAAATATTCTATAAAATTATTCAATCTGTACTTTCTTTCTCAAAGCTTGCAACTTTTTCTTGAGTCCAATTTTGGGATTACATGCGAGTGCATTTTCAAAATAATCAATAGCGATTTGAATGTTTCTTTCTTCGTAAATTTCTCCCAAAAATTTGTACCCCACCGCTTTAGTATTTACAGAAGATTCTTGATCTAATAAGCCTTTTCGGATTAGGTTAATCAAATCTTCGCTTTCTCCAAATTCATTTAGCAACGCAATACTTTCATAAATTAATCGATTGCCTGATAGAGTTGCAACATAAGCTTTATTTAGTTCCAACCTCTCTTCAATTTCTCCATTTAGACTCATTGCAAATGATCCAATTGAATCGTAATTTATTAGAATTTTCATTTCAATTTCATCAATTGAATATGAATTAGGTCTAGGGTAGTCGCACTTTTTCTTAAGTACCAACGAACAGTCACTCAGATCGTAAATAAAAATAGAATTGCTATCTTCGGAATCACTACCTAAAGTGTGAAATATAGCATACCGGCCGTTATTTGAAATCGAGCTACAGAGCATATTTGCATAAAATGTTTCATCCAAAATCAAATCCCCATTTTTGTCGAAACAATAGGCCCGACTTTTCAATTCTTCTCCAAATAACCAATCACTAACTATGAAAGTTCCATTATCAGAAACTTGCCCATCATTTGGCCTTTGGAGTCTGCCTTCCCGAATAACATGCAAATCTTCAATTAAGAAATAATATCCTTCGCCACTTTGTCTAAACCCGAATACTCCGTTTTCAGGATCGCCATCGCAATATGCGAGGTGATATTTGCCCCCTTGTGATTTCGAATAAGGGCAAAAGATTTTTTGATTTCGTGATCCAATAATTACTAGAGTATCTCTAAATTCTAAAATTACACTGGTAGGTTTCTTAAATAAGTTTAATAAATTCATTGCTTGAGGATTTCCAATAAACGATAATATACATAACCTAGCAATAATTCCATATAGGTATTAATACCCTACTACCATATGAAAGGCGCCAATTATTACTCCAATTGCTCCATAGGAATAAAGAACCCATTTTCGACTTAAGTGTGGGTTATTACTAATGAATTCTCTTTATTCTTCATTCGCAAATAGGATTAGCATAAAATATGTAATAGGAAACATCGTTCATCAAAAAGGCGAATGCAATAGTCTTATCGAAATAACTATTACCGTACTCACAAAAAACAGTAAACTCAATAAATATAATAGGTCAGTAATTAACGCCCATCTTCTTAGATTAAATCCAATATTAAAATTTTGACTGGGATTCATCAATTTGTCAATCGATTTTTGCTTGTTCAATTTAAATGCAGTTTCATCTACTTCCGCCCAATATTCATTTTCTATTTCATATTCTTTTTTAGAACGTTCGCAAAGTTCTTTATAATATTTCTTGAGCTTAGGTAGTTCAACTTTTTTAATTTCTTCAGATAGATCAGCTGGAAATGTAGGCGCCCTATTAAAATCATATGCCAAAGCAAATAATATTACTTCAAAAGATGCATTATCATAATCTGGATCATATTCTATCGGAGTCATATTATGTTCGCTGAAAACTCCTTCAAAATAGCTTTCAAGTTTTTTAAATTTTATCACGAAAAGGAACGAAGAATATCTATAGGCTAAACCGAAAAATATTGTTATAGCAAATAACAAAACGGTGGGCTTAATAATCCCAGGAACGTTTTTATGTATTAATTCCAGATTTGAAACAATTAAGGATATTGCTCCGATAGCAAATCCAATTAACCAAGTTATGAATTCATCGGCCTTTGAGTAGTTGAATTCGATTATTCTCCTATCAAGATCAAGTTTCGCCTTTGCAAATTCCTTAAGTGCCTCACCAGGTCGTTTTACCATTATACATTATTTTAGTATTTAAGATTGCCTCAATTTTCCTCGACGAAGCCCAAACCAATTACTGCGTTTTACAGGTCCCTACGTTGAGTCAAATTATCTCTTCACAGTCACTTAAACTACCCAAACTGATTGTTCAATAGAAAATGAAGTTATTGACCTTGATTTGCGAAGAAAATAAGTATAAATACTTATTTAAGATTCAAATTGTGGAGGAAGAACCAGAGTTGCAAAATTGAAGAATTTATAGGGGAAGGATTAACGCAAACATATTCCAAAATACTATGAAAGGAAATTCCTTAGGACAAATGTTTTTTTGTTTGCGCTCTGCGCAACATACATTTTTTCATTAATAAAAGCAACAAAATTTGAAGTAGGAGGTAAAATATTTAGAATTCAACCGTCCATACGTCCTAGCCTAAACCAGGAAGTCTGGGTTTATATATTTACAGGCCTTAGCCATGCCGAAGGAAATTTCAATGCGTCCTATAATTGAAAACTTAAGTATACCACAATTAATCATTTGCGGTTGAAAAAGAATGAAAGGACGCATAGGACGAATTAATTTACAAAAAGGGATACCTAGTTTTCTTCTTTAGGGAATCGGCTATAGCGCTTTTCATTGCTTTTTCTTTCATCACTTTTTGTTACTTCGCCAAAACCTTTCGTGTATTTAGCACAGAGCTTCAGCCAGACTTAAAATTTCCTAAGCATTAACGGATGACCACCTTTTGAATACTCTTGATATTCGCCTATAAATTGATTATAGATGCCCTGCTTCAAATATTCGTTACCTGGAACGATTGCACCTAAAGTAACCTGGTTGCAATCTTAATAGTGCGGTTAGTAATGATAATTAATTTTGGTATAATCGAGAAAGGATGAAGGTTTTGTCTATTTACTTTGACACTTTCCTTGATATCGTTAAACATCGACTCAAAATAAAATGATTTATGAACATCATCGATTGCGATGATTTGATTTTCCAAATTGACTTAAGCAGAGGGTCCGTCCCGCCATGGCGGGAAACCCGTGTGCTCCCACAATAAAAGGGTTTCAGAATTCTGGAACCCTTTTAGTTTTAAAGGACTTAACAAGGAAGCTTTTATTCATTTAATTATCTCCGACTGCAACATCTCCTCCTTAATCTTGCCATTGACAATAGAAATGAAATAACTATTGTTTTCTTTGTTTACTGAAATAGCTTTTTGCATTACTCCATTTACAAAAACTAAAGCGGCTTCGTCATCCACTGCATATCCTTCTTTTAGTTTGCCATCAAGTATTGCCTGCCAGTATAATGGTTTGCGCGTAGGTTCACTGTGATAGTGTGGACAATGACTATAATTCAAAAAAGCGAGGCCATCAATAATAGTAAGATGCTTGGGACGGCTGTCTGAATAGCCTCCGGTAAACCAACAAAGTGAGCCCGCACTTCCGCCGCCCAAAACAATTCCTTTTTCATATGCTTTACGAAGGACCGTATCAATTCCCTGCGCCTTCCAAATCCCAAGCATATTTAATGTGCTACCTCCGCCAACAATAATTGCATCCATACTCATCAATATTTCTTCGAAGGTTTGCTGGGATGAATCGGCATTAAGAAAAGTTCGCATGACATATGGACGAACAGGAAGATCAACACAGGTCTGGTACCAGTATACAATGCCATAAGGATTATCTGCTGATGCAGTAGGAATAAAACAAATTTTCGGATTGGTCTTTTTAGTGAGTGCCGCAATATATTTTATGTAAGCCTTGTTATCGTTAGACATACTGCCGGAAATACAAATGATTTTGTCAACTGCTTTTGTATTCTGACTGCTTGCATTCAGATTAATGATAAATGCGAATAAGAAAAAATAAATGTTTCTCATATCATAGTATTGAGTGATGAAAAATTCAATGAAATAAATCTAAATCTTAAGCAGTTTTCTCGTTCCACTTTTCCATGTTCACGCCTTTCACAATTAAACAAATGCAAAGTGATAGCTCGCCAACAAAAGGAGGAAGCAGAATGAATGGAAAAAGTTGGTCGGCAAATTTTGGGGCGAGAATTAATGAAAAACTGTTGAACAGGTAACAGATTCCCGCTATCTGCATCAGCACTCCGATCCATTTGGGGAAATAACCCGATTTGATGATCAAATACCCCAATAGCACACAAGTGCATCCAAAAAATATCAAACCCACTCCAAAACCATATCCATGTGCCCTGAGAAACAAATAGGAATAGGCTTGAAGTTGCTCTAAACTATATGCTTTTAAATATCCGGCACCGTTCAATAAAAAAGTCGGCATCAGGAGATTCATCTTATTAGAAACTAAAACACTTGTCTGGACTACATTGAAAAGTACAGCCATCAAAGCAAGGTTCCTGTTCACGGGTTTAAGCAAAACATAAAATACGACCATCAGAATAACATCACAGATATGCATGATTAAATCGCCAGCAATACCTGCGCGCCAAAGACCAGACGAAGCTGCGATATTATTTGCCGTTGCAGCGGCATTCCCCGAAACGATTAATGAATTTCGGACAAACATTTCTCCGAGTAATCCGAACACAATAATTACGAGGTATGCAATACCTCCAACTCTCGCGTACACTTGCGGCGAAAAGGAATGAGCAGATTTCATTATCAGAATATTCCTTTGCGTGGACTCAGGGGAAATTTTTTGCTGGTCAAGCCTATGTTCTCAATACAAACCGGAATATGGATTTGTCTAGGTACTAGGTACTAGGTACTAAGTACTAAGTACTTGGTACTCCCCCTCTCTATTTCTTTGCATTCATTAACTCCCCATAAGTAGGGATCTGCTGCATAATATGCGCCCTGATTTGCGTAAGCAAAAATGTCTCGGCCTGGTAGAATTCAAATGCTGTAACAGCATTAGTCGCAGTCTTTATTTTTTTGTAATAGTCTTCCAGCATTTTTTCCTGGGACTCACGATTGAAAAAATATTTGGTCGCTAAAGAATCTGCAATTTTAGGAGTAAGGTTACTGTATGAATTTGCTGTGCCTTCATATAATTGAATCCTGTCTTTGATTGTTTTTTGATTATCCTTTTGATAATCGTCATACACTTTCCAAAAAGCTGCTGAATCTTTTGCTTCAACATGGATCAATTTTTTCACAGCTTCTTTTTTCTGAATACCCAGGAGATTGGCAACAGCATCTGCTTCCGCATCTGACTTTTGTGCTTCAGTTACAAATGAAACGAGCATGCATGATATAGCTAATAATAGAAATCTGGTTTTCATGTTTCTTTTTTTTGCAAGAAAATCAATAAGAGATGAAAAACGGCTTTTCGGTAGCGTTTTACCGTAAAATGGGTGTATCAATTCCAAAAACCCTCATCGTATCCGAACCACTCCTTCCTTCACTGTCGGGAACCTGGTAAAAACAGCGGCATCATGACCCGGGATTATATATTTAGGGTCAGAAACCAGCGTTTTCATTCTTTGTAATTGTTTCACATAGCCGGCGGTATCGAAGGTGGAATTAGGAGGTGCCGATTTTAGATGATCTATATTGTAATAAGTGTAAGCATTATCAGAAGCAAGTACTACTTTATTATTCCCTGTTTTAACAAGGACATACTCCGAATTATAAGTGTGACGAGATCCGGTGTAAACTGTTATTCCCGGGAGTAATTCTTTTGAATCGCCGTCTACCAAATGTAACCTGCCGCCAAGATTTAGATCCAGCATCATTCTGACGTCTCTCTCATTAAAGCCACCTTTATTTCCACCCTTTTGCCAGGCACTTCCTACAAAATAATTGTAGTCGTCTTTCTGCATCCACACTTGTGCGTTTGGAAATAAACTTACTCCATCTATATGATCCCAGTGCGGATGTGTTAAAATAATATCGGAAATATCCGCCGGTTGTAGTCCAAATCTTATAATCGCGGAGTCCGGTCGAATATAACGGACCACCGAAAAATCTTTAGCTTCCGGGATATCATTAAGGAATCCTGCATCAACCAAAATATTTTTGCCATTGCCTTTAATCAGCCAAATGGAAAAAACAGCATTCACATTTTCCCCTGCAGGCGCATCCATTGCCAGGGCAGATAGCGGAAATGCCTGGCCAACATCCGCGAATCTAAGCGCATAGATTTCGTAATTCGCAGTTTGACAAAAGCTCACTCCCAATATTCCGAACGAAAGCAAAAGAATTAGAACCGATTTTTTCATGGAAGTAAGATAAAAAGCGAAACACCTAATTACAATAAGAAACTGAAAAATTTTTGAAAGTTTATTGCCTTACAAAAGCTTTGTTAAATGAAACTCATGTATACTGGCAATTCGGATCGATTTTTTGCGCAATTGCATAAACTCCGGTATGCCAGCGCTTCAATTATTGATTATTGCAAATCACTCCTTATAACCAATTGCATTTTGCAGAAATTGCGAAACTCCTCCAAACCACTGGCAGTCATCAATTAGGACTGGGCAAATCACGATAATAGTTTTACACCAACAAAAACTAACAATCATGAAACTGATCCTCGTCCTGGCAACATTGTTTATGTTCGCATCCTGCTCCAAGGAACCTCTAATTGATTTCAGATTGCCCCCGATTCGTTATACCTGGGATTTTCCGGATTACTCTTACGATGTCAGGTCTTCGCAATTTGAAGCCAGTATCTATTCAAATACCGATACTTTCTTTTATTTCTCAACAAGCTTCACAAATTCATTCGCAAGAACAATTACCGACTCTGTGAATAATATAGGAGTAGTTTCAATCTCTACGTTTGAAGGAATAAAAAAAGTAGACATTTCGATGAATATGAACCTGGAACCAGGTACCTACTCATTTGGCAACGATGTATCTAATGGGCGGGAAATAAGTGCAAAATACATTCTCGATACAACTACATATTCCAGCAATACTGATTTTTTAAATGGTTTGATAAAAATTGATACCCTCACGGCCAAAAAAATCCAGGGAACATTTAATGTGACTTGCTTTAATGGCTCCGACTCCGTAGTAATCAAAAACGGGAAATTCTTTGCGGAATTCTAGTCAACAGCCGTTGTGTAACCTATTTGCACCCCTTTAGTTTCTTGTCAGCCCCCCTTACTTCGCCAAAGAAAGCAGGAAAGCAACCCTAAAAGATAATCAGGGTACCCACATTGAAACCGGAAACTGAAAGATGACAGGCCCTGTCCGTAGTACAATTATTACCGCAGCTACCCTGGGAGCAACCACATCTGTCGGTGGGCATGCATCCGGAAACATTACACTCTTCACCCGGACGGACAGGCGTACACATCATTTCACAGGCCGAGGTAATGATGATGGGGCCTCCTCCGGCTTTTCTGGCGATTTCTGTAACCTTTGATGGAGGAACAAGATGATTGTCTTTATCCAGACCAACAAAAACCCTGTACACCTGGCTCGTCACATAGATGGTGGAGCTATCATTATTGTAGTGTGATTTTTGAACTGAAGGATCGCCAACTTTTTCAATCTTATACGCATTATCAATGATCCTTTGAAGTTCATCGGCTTTGTAAACATGCATGTTTGAAAAATCAATTCCATTGTTCTGATTACACGAATTCATTACAAGCAAAATCAATGCAGAAAGCATTGAGAAAAGAGTGGGTTTAGGCTGTTTCATAAATCCGAGTTTGAAACAATGTAGTGAAGGAATTGAAAATCTGAAATACTAAAAAGCGGGTAGTTTCAGCAGTCAAAGATGTGAGATATGGGATATTGGATATTCCATATAGAAGATATTTATCCTATATCCTACATCCTGTATCTAATGTATTTAATCTTGGTACTAGGTACTTGGTACTCTCAATCTTTATTTCATCACCATTATTACACCCATGGTCTCGACACCATCGAAAAGATTTTGCAGACGAATATTTTCGTTTTCTGCGTGCTGATTATTGTCGTGATTGGCGATGGGAACGGTTATAGTTTTTGCATTAAGTACTTTTTCGAATATGAATAATGGCAGGCTTCCACCCATTGTGGGTTGCAGGACAAGCTGATCTTTTGTTGTTGACGCAATTGCACTGATCACCTTCTTCACTAATGGTAGATCCATAGAAGTTCTTTGCGCATTATAACTGCTGCTGTCAGCAATCACCTTAATTATTTTTGAATGGGTCCTGCGCTCTTCATCATTTGGTTCATGATCGGTCACGAAATAACCCTGCGACTTTATATGATCAATCACTTTTTGTTGTTGTCGATTCCAATCATTTCCCAATACCAAACGTAAATCAATAACCGCAGTTGCATAAGTAGGAATTTGGTTCGACGCCATCTTCCCGACATTTCCGCTCTGAATACCATTAATGTTTAGCGAAGGCATATTAATCGCTTCCGTTAATGAAGTGCCAGGCATTTCCTCTTGCGCAACACCCAATTCGTTTTTCATTTGGACGTCTACAGATGGAACTTCCTGCAATGCCTTTTTTTCCGATGCGGTGAGTGGTGTCACATCATCATAAAATCCTTTTATGGTTACTCTTCCGCTATCATCTTTCATGGAAGCAAGGAGTTTTGATAACATCATTGCAGGATTGGGAGCCCAGTTACCATAATGACCGCTATGCAATGGTCGTTTGGATGCGTATACTGTCAGATCAAGATGTGCATCTCCCCTCACGCCAAAAACAATTTGCTTTTTGCCGCTTTGATGTACGGGTCCATCGCAAATGATCCATAAATCTGATTGCAAAAGTGATTTATTCTTTTCCAGAATTTCACCGATATGCGTCGAACCTGATTCTTCTTCTCCTTCAAAAAAGAATTTAATATTCGAAGTGAATTTGATCCTGCTCTTATGTACTGCATCAAACCCATTTAGAATTGCAAATATTCCTGCTTTATCATCCGATGCGCTCCTTGCATAAATTCTCCATTCCGGATCATAAAATGCGTCTTCGGGCATTGGAAGTTTAACTCCCTGCTGATCTATACTTTTTGAATATAATGCCGGCTCAAATGGCTTGAGCCCATTTGACCACTGTGCAGGATTAACAGGTTGGCCATCATAATGCGCGTAAAAAATTAATGTGCGGGTAGCTCCGGGAACAAGCATTTCTCCGTAAACTGCCGGCGGTACGCCCGGACTAACTGCCTGCAATAACTGGACATTCTGAATTCCCCGCAATTGCATCATCTCCATAATAGATTCTGCATTCTCAGAAATCTTAGCAGTATCCCTGGCAGTATTGGGTATGGAAAGGAAATCAATGTATTCCTTCAGCATCTGATCCGTATTCTGCTGGCGGAATTTTCGAATTTTCAAAGTTTCTGGCGATTGGGCAAAAACGGAAGTTGCAAAAAATAGCAAAAATCCAATGGAGGTTATTTTCATCTAATGAAAATAACAATAAAAATTTTCACGCCCGCCTGAACGAGTCATTAGGGCCCTGCTTCGCCATAGCTCCGCGAAGGCGCAGCAGGCAAAGACGCAAATCACGCCTTAGAGGGTAACGCAAAGGCGCAGATTATCTAACCCTATAATTCAAAACGATATTGAATCTCTTGGCTTCTTCCTCGGGGATTTCATGACCGGAATTCTCAAACCAGATGAATTCTTTAGCCGGAGCTTGTAATTTATCGAACCAGGCTTCCGTCAATTCACCGGGAATATTCCAGTCGTGACGCCCCGCAAGTATACAAACAGGTACCTGCACTTCTTTGATTTTAGACAGGTCAGTTCCAAATAGGTCCTTTTGCAGTCGTGTCGCCGAAAACATAAAGCCTTTGTTCCAATCGTAGGCTTTGTAGTCGGGGTAATAAGTCAATGATTTATTGATCTCCGAATCTGCTGCTGCAGAATGGACCGCACCATGATATTTCGATAAGACTTCATATTGCTTCATGAAACATTCCAATTCCGACTGGCAAAGTGATTTATCCTTTTTATCAAGTCTGTTCAAAATTTTGAGAGCTTCTTCATCTTCCGCAGCCCTGGCTTTTTCGGCTATCCATTTACGGGAGCGTTTTATACTTTGCTTAACGTTCAAAACCTGAGAAATACCAAAATACGCTTTGTAATCACCCGGATATTTTTGAATGAGTGTTAGTCCCACAATACTTCCCCATGAAAAACCAGCAACATAAATTTGTTGTTTATTATATTTTTTCTTGAGCCATTGGGTGAGATCATGGGCGTCTTCTACAAATTGATCCAGGCTAATCTTTGCAGTATTGGAATCTTTAAGAATGGATTTTCCGCAGCCGGGTTGGTCCCAGGAAACAAGCGTCATTTGTTTCGCAAGCGCGGAATTAAAATATCGTAGCTGTGGAGTTTGAGGCCATCCGGGTCCACCATGAATGAATAGCAAAACAGGATTTTTCTCTGATTGACCAATAACCTCGACATACTGCTTTTCACCACCTAGCTCAACGTAAGTCTGTTCGTTAATGGATGTAGCTACAGAATCTTTTGAAATTGTTTTGGTTTTAGAACCCTGGTTGCATGCAAAAAACAATAATGACAGAATGAGTAAGCCTGGAGTTTTCATATTATCGAAATGTGAAAATGAATTTTACCTGAGCAATTTCGCAAATTTATAGTACTTAGTATGGAGTACTTAGTACTTAGACAAAGCCTATATCTTTTATCTTTTATCTTATATCCTATATCATATTAATTCGTAATGCTGAAAGAGTTCAGAACATCCTGGGAAATCTTTTTGTATCGCTCGAGCTGATCGTATTCGTTACTGAAAGTAAGTAAATATGCTTTTTCATCCTTAATATAACAGATAGAATTGATTTGCAGTTTTAGTGCTCCATTTGTCAGAATGTACGCCACACGATAATAAGATCCTTTCCCAGATTGGATAACTTTTGAAATCATTCCTGTGGTATCGGATACTGCCTGCGTTAGTTGGTCATCGGTAATTTCTTTGTATCGGTTGAGATCAATATTCTGACCTTTCAAATCCTGAATGATTACATTAAGATTCGCACTGAATTTATCTGAATCATTATCCAGAGGAGATAAAACAATTACCTGTGTCCCCAACCTTCCGGAAGTATCCACCTGCCATCCCTTTGGATATTGAACAAGAAAATGATTTTTTGAAAAAGTTGCCATTGCAGTAGCAGTGGAATTTTGCGAATAACCGAAAATAATAGATAAACAAAAGCTCAGGGTTAGAATGGATTTCATAATAATGTTGTTTGTCGGGATTGAAATTACGTGAATACCTCACGCAAGCCGCTAAGATAGCAAAGTTCGCAAAGATAGTACCTAGTACTAAGTACCTAGATAGAAGATATGGGATATTGCCTGACGGCCTTGCTTCGCTGACCGCGTGCGCTAAAGCTGTGGAGCAAGCTGCACGAAGGTGAGCAGACTGGCAACTTTCAACTTTAGTGTCGTCATGAAATATGTTCTTGCTCCAGCCTCGGAAATCATAGTACTTTCCTTTGGGTTCGCCCGTCCAGCCGTTAATGCCCATCTTAGGAAGGATAATTCCGTGAACATAAATGATGGGAGAATTGAAATACCCAGACAAATAAACGCAATCATTCAGCTGAAAAAGTATGAAAGCAATAAAACAATTGTAAGCGTCGGAATATATTTCAAAACCTTTCTCCATTTTGGAGAACGCTCCTCGAAATGTCCGAAATAAATATGTCCGAATAAGAAAAAAATTGTGACAATCGCAACTTCAACCCAAAGTGAGTTTGAATTCCACTTAAAAAGATTTGAATGGTCAATTAAATTATGAGTAGAATTTCACGCCTGCCTGCCGTAGGCAGGCAAGGTCGCAAAGTTAACAAAGACCGCAAAGAATATAGTACTTAGTACCTAGTACCTAGATCCCACTAATTTGTACATTGAACTCTGAACATTGAACTCTGAACATTTAACTCTGAACATTTAACTATTAACTTTTAACCATCAACAACGTTTCAACCTTCAACAATAAACAAACATTCAACATTCAACCTTCAACATTATAGTTAGCTTTGAATCTATGATCAGCAAATACGAAGAACAGCTCGGGAAATACAGATCAGCATTGTATGATCTAAGGCAGAAACACAAATTATTTGGCTGGTTAAGGTTGGGATCAATACTAATTCCCTTTTTATTAGCCTATGCATTCCTTCCTTCACAGCTGCCATTTTTTATTATAGGGTTTGTAATCATGATTGCAATTTTCCTGTTTCTCGTATCAAAGGATGCGGATAACGATGAAAAAATAAAATATTTTGAAACGCTTATTTTTATCAATGAAGAAGAAATAAGAATTCTCACCGATCGTTTCACTCATCGTGAAGATGGAAAGAAATGGGAACCCGAAAATCATGCATACGCTTCAGATCTGGATATTTTCGGAAAATATTCTATCTACCAGTACTTAAACAGGTCAGAATCAGAACAGGGAAAGGGACTTCTGGCAAAGCAACTGTTGATTCCTCTTCCATTTGAATCAATTTCAAAATATCAGGAAGCGGTAAAAGAACTAAAACCATTATTGGAATGGAGACAGGATTTTCAATGCTTTGGTAAATTGGCTGGTTTTAGTTTCAATACTGAAAAAAGAATTACAAATTGGATCAACAGCGACAAGAAAGATATTCCGGAAAAATTTTGGAAAATCCCCATTGTTTTCTATCCAATAATTCCCATCACTACCGTTGTTCTTTATGCGACAGGAATAATTCCATTGTTTTTATTCCTCTTGTTCATTTATGCGTTTTTTAGTTTCTCTGGGATGTATACAAAAATGGTAAATGAAACTCATAACAACGTTTCAAAAATTACAAAGGAAATAGACGGGCTTCAACAACAAATGCTCCTGTTTGAAAATGAGAAATTTTTATCTGGATTGTTGAATACCATGCAAAAGAATATGCAAGGCAAAACAGGCAAAGCATCAACAGAGTTTAAGAGTCTGAAGACTATTCTGAACCGCTTTGATCTTCGCCTAAACATGGTCGTAAGCCCTATTCTGAATATTTTTATCCTCTGGGATATTCGCCAGATGCTCGCACTTCAATCCTGGAAACACAGAAACCGTGAACTGGTAAAAAAATGGATCGATACAATAGCGCAATTGGAATGTCTGAATTCAACAGCAATATTTTCATTCAACCACCCAAATTTTATATTCCCGGTTGTTACTGCTAACTATTTTGATTTTGAAACGCAAAACCTGGGACATCCACTCATTGATGCAGGCAAGCGGGTTTCGAATGATTGCAGGATTACAGGTATAGGACAAATCATGCTGGTAACCGGATCGAATATGGCAGGGAAAAGTACATTTTTAAGAAGTGTTGGTGTAAATGCAGTGCTAGCTTATATGGGTGCACCAGTATGTGCGGATTCGATGAAAATTTCTTATGCTCCTATAGTTTCAAGCATGAGGATTGCAGATAATCTTGCAGAAAATACCTCAACTTTTTATGCCGAATTAAAAAAATTGAAGAACATCATAGACAAAGTGAATTCAGGAGAGAAAATCTTTATTCTTCTTGACGAGATTTTGAGAGGAACAAATTCACTGGATCGTCATTCCGGATCCGTGGCCTTCATTAGGCAATTGATACAGGAAAACGCCGTAGCGATTGTTGCCACCCATGATGTTGAACTTGCGGCAATGCAGAATGATTTTCCAGGGGCCATACATAATTACCATTTTGATGTGCAGGTATCAGGCGAAGAACTCTACTTCGATTATAAATTGAAAACGGGAGTTTGTCGGAGTATGAATGCTTCCATACTCATGAAGAAAATTGGCATCCGAATATGAATACGCCTTAGCCATAACCACAACGTGGCCTGGAAATTTAATACAGAACAAAAAAATTTGACCCCGTGGGCCCGCCAAGCCGCTATTTTTTTGAGATTTCTACTGTCCAGGTGGGACCGCTGGAGATTTTATATTTTTCAGCGAAGCTTCCCATATTGATTGCAAATGCGAGGTTAAGAAGGCTGTTCAAATACGCAAGATTCTCACCTTCTTTTACTGAAGCGAAACTCGCCACATAGGGCATGGAGCCTGAAAATACTTCCTGATTTCCACTGGATATTTTTACCGAAACCAGGTCTCCAAACTTCAGATTTAATTTTGCAAACAAAGAATCTCCAATATTCGTCCATACGTTGCCGTACTGAATATCCAGGATCGGAATATTTCCCCTGATTACTCCATTTTCATAAGCAGCACTTTTATAATCCAGTTTGATCACTTTGGATTCAAGCTTAGGCCCAACCTGTTCAAAACTTATTACACCGGACGCAAGTCGGGCTGCAGTGTAGGCATATACGTCGCGACCATGAAATGTGTAAGATTTGCCGGAACCTTTAAGCCGGTTTACTTTTTCATCAATCTCTCTTACTTCAGCAATCCCCATGGATTCAGACACAAGTGTGAGCGTGCCATTGTCGGGCGTTACGAAAAAATAGCCTGACTTTGTCTTGAGTACCACAGATTTTCTTGATGAACCCACACCTGGATCAACAACCGAAACAAAAACAGTTCCCCTGGGCCAATACCTGGCAGTTTGTTCCAGCCGATATGCAGCTTCCCAAATATTATAAGCGGGAATTTCATGGGTGATGTCGAAAATTTTCAAATCTTTCGAAACTCCCATTGATACTCCTTTCATTGCAGAGACTGCACCATCTTTCAATCCATAATCCGTTTGAAATACAAGGATTTTATTCTGGGTGAATGCTTGAAGATTTGCAAGCGAGACAATGATAAATATTCTAATGAGTTTCATATGCGCCTTTGCAAACTTACTTGTCCGCCGAAGTTACGGTATCGCAACGAAGGCGGAGCGTCTTTGCGAGAAATCCTAAACAGATTTTAATGTGAAGGAAAACCTGCTACCCTCTCCTATTTTGCTTTCTGCTTTAATAGTTCCACCCTGCGCCTCGATGAATTCTTTAGAGATCGCCAGTCCAAGCCCCGTTCCTGCCCTGTCAAGGGTTCCTGGTACTTTATAATAGCGATCAAATATTTTAGGCAGATATTTTTCGTCTATCCCCAAACCATGATCCTGTACATAGAATTCTACTTCTTTCTCTTTTGAAATTGCTCCCAGTTCTATGGTACTTTCCTCCATTGAATATTTGATAGCATTGGTTAAAAAATTAATTAGTACCCAGGCTGTTTTTTCTGCATCAATATTTACAAGGGGCAGACCGTTAGATTCCGATTTTTTAAAACTGATTTCTTTTTGTTCAGCCTGCACCAATACTGCCTGCAATGCTTCATCAATTATTGTGGAAGGTTGAGTCGCCTGCAGCTTAAGCTGAATATTACCCGTCTCAACCTGTGCCATATTCAGTAATTCGCCGGTTATTTTAAGCAATCTTTCCGCGTCCTCATGAATTCCTGTAATCAATTCCTTTTGCTCGGCTCCTAATTTCCCAACTCGTTCATCTTCCAATAACTGGGCACTCATTTTTATAGAAGAAATTGGCGTTTTCAATTCATGTGAAACTGTTGCAATGAAATTCGTCTTGGCTTCATTAAGCTCCCTGAAAAATGTAATATTTCTTAATACAATTACCTGCCCGATTACCTGGCCATTTGTAATTACATCTATGATTTCTTTGCTGAAATAACTCTCTTTATTATCAGCATAAATTTTCAATTCTGATTTACCGTTTACATCCTGTAACAGGGTTCGCATCAAATCGTTTTTGATAGCGATATCTGCAGCATACTGACCAACAATTTCTGATTCTTTTAAACCCAATAATTTTTCTGAGATTTCATTGAGAAAGAGGATATGCTTTTTATCATCAAGACCAATTATACCATCCTTCATCTGATTAATAATGGCTTCAATTCGGCTTTTTTCAAACTTTATTTGCGCGATATTACTATGCTCATATTCATCCAGTTTTTCTGCCATAACATTAAATGCGTTCGCCAGATCTCCGAATTCATCATTCTGTTCAAGCCTGATTCGCATTTGATAATCTTTATTTGCAATAGCAGAGATCCCCTCCGATAATGATCGAATAGGATTTGATATAACGCCCGGAAGATTATAGATAAAACTAAATGCAATGAGCATGAGTAGTGTGAATATGATTGTCAGCCAAAGTTTCGCGTCTTCAGCAGTTTGCCTGGCAACATTATTTTTTCTGAGAATCGCCTGCTGATTCAGATCATTGATCTGTTGAATTGAAGTCCGTATTTGTTCGTAGTTGGAAGGATCTTTTGGATTTGCTTTTAATTCTTCGAAATTCTTTCTCAATTCATTGGTAGCCTCTCTTTCTCCGGGCTCAGTAATATTTGTCTCCTGTTTTTCAAGATTTTTTTCGAAAGAATTTAAGGATGCAGAATCCCGCATCACCATATCAAGTGATTTAAGCATATTGTTCGCATAAACCAGACTCTCATGGTTATTTTTTAAAATCATTTCTGCATCATTCCCCAGCCGGTTAATATAATATATCCCCATAGTCCCAAATGCAACTATCACCACGAACAGAAAGCCGAGGCCCAGACTCAATTTGGTTTTCAAACGAAGTGCCATACTATGAAAGAATTACTACATCAATATCCGCAGCGGAAAGTTTATTTAACAGCTGGTTGAAAATTGCAGTATTTAAAATTACATTGAAAATATTCAAATGTGGTTTCCCGATGCAAATGGTTGTAATATCCATTTGTTCCGCTGTATCAATGATTCCTCTTGCAATATTAGTTTGCTTTGTTTTGATCACTTCAGCGCCAAGTTCTGTTGCCAGTTTGAAATTATTGATAAGATACCTTTGGGCCGCCAAACCAATTTTGTCTGCACTTTCCCTGGGCGTCTGCACATAAAGCACAAACCATTTCGAGTGGTAGTAGGTTGCTAATCTAGCCGTCTTCCTAATCACATTAGTAGCTATTTCATGGTTACTGCTGATGCATGCCAGGAATCTCTCAGCCCTCAAATGACCATTCCGGGGTAATTCAGTCTCAATTTTTCTTTCCACCTGTGAAGCGACTTCCTTTAAGGCCAATTCCCGAAGCTGTAATATTTTTTCAGGCTGGAAAAAATTTCTCAGAGCAAGTTCAACTTTATCCTTTGTGTAAATCTTGCCCTCCCTTAACCTTGCAACCAATTCATCCGCAGTAAGATCAATATTTACTACCTCATCTGCCTCTTTCAATACCAAATCCGGAATTCGTTCAGCAACTTCGATACCTGTGATCTCTTTTACTTCTTTATTGAGGCTTTCAATATGCTGAATATTAATTGCGCTAATCACATTAATACCTGCATTCAATACCTCCATTACGTCCTGCCAGCGTTTTTCATTTTTACTTCCTTCAATGTTCGAATGAGCAAGTTCATCAATAACCACTACTTCAGGATGTAAATTGAGAATGGCCTGCATATCGAGTTCTTCAAGCTCTTTGCCTTTATAAAACAGTTTTCGCCTGGGTATTACCGGTAGGCCATCCAATAGTAAATCTGTTTCCTTTCTGCCATGTGTTTCTATATAGCCAATCTTAATATCCACCCCATTACGCAAAAGAGTATGAGCTTCCTGAAGCATTCGGAAACTCTTTCCAACGCCGGCACTCATCCCTATATAAATCTTGAATTTGCCTCTCCTGGATTTACGGATGAGTTCCAGGAAATGATCAACATTTTTTTCTTGTTCGCCCATATTTCTTATTACGCTGAGATGCACTTACGAGAAGCATCTGGATATATTTTATTCATTAAAATTAGACCATGCATTAACAATCAATTTCTTTTAAAAATGGTACACAGCAGCGAATATGAAGCTTCCTGTTGAATTCGTCATATCTACATCATTTTTATGGAATACATCTTTACCAGTATGATCAAATCTGAATTCTGGTATGATGGTAAGGTTTTCCACCCTGAAATTAGCAGCTACAGTTGGAACAATCACATTTTTGAATCCAAGGTATTGATCAGGATCATTAATATATTCTGTGCGTAAGGTAAGACCAAACCATTTTGCAGGGTCATAATTTATATAAAGTGCCAACCCCTCCCAATTGGCCGAATTGAATTTTCCGGCACTGTCTGGATCAATCTTTAGGGACTGAATAGTTCCATTAAATCCAAGATTGAATTTTTCATTCACTATATAATTTAATACGACATCACCCTGAACAACTTTCTTATAATCGTTTTGCTTTCCACCAACAAAATTGAAATAAGCCTTTAATTTATCATCTTTAGAGCCGGTAGAGAATTGGGCTATCAATGATTTGGGCGTTGAAGGGGCCGTTCTGTAATCTGTAGGATTCGCGACACCAACCATGAGTGCAGATTTTCCTCCCAAACTAATATCTGCCTTAAGCCCTGTGTGTGAAAATGGTCCGTAGCTAAACATATAACTCATGCTGTAGGTACGATTCAAATATGCGTCCAGCAATTCAAATCCTACATGTGTTGCCCATGATCCAAGTGTGAATTTAATCTTTGAAGATGACGCATAACTCAAGTACGCTTGCTTTACTGCCAACAATGTATTCACGTCATTATATGCAAATTCCTCGGCTCTTTTTCCGAATCCCAGGTCAATTGTAACTGCCACTTTTCCGAAACTGTGGTCTATTCGCACCGATGCCATTCCCAACTCAAATGAATTGCTTGAGTGCGTAAAACTTGTATAGTTATTATATGGATATGCTTTTGGATTGTTAAAATTGTATCTGTAATACATATCAAGTGATCCGCTTACTATATAGGCCGAACCTGGTTTCTTAGATGAATCAGAATCCTGTGCTAAAATTGCGCCATGCATCCACACTAACAATACAACCGCAATAAACTGTTTCATAAATTATTTCTTTAGTTCATCCAGTGCAATATTCAATTTCAGCACATTTATTTTTTCTGGTCCCATAAATCCAAGTAATGGCTTATCGGTATGTTGAGCTATCAATGCATTCAATGCGTTTTCATCGAGGTTCCGGACTCTTGCAATTCTCTTCACCTGAACTTTTGCTGATGCAACTGAGATATCCGGATCGAGGCCACTACCCGAAGCCGTTACTAAATCAGCTGGAATTTCTTCCTTTTTAATCCCTGGATTATGCACCAAAAATGTATCAATACGATCTTGTACCTGCTTCAGATAGTCCGGGTTGGTCGGCCCTTTATTTGAGCCTGCAGATCCCGCAGCATTGTAATTAACTGCAGATGGACGACTCCAGAAATATTTGTCCTGATCAAATTTTTGACCTTCCAGTGCATAGCCAACTATTTTGTCCTTAACTGTTATAGTAACACCTCTTCCTTTGCCCGGAGCAGCCTGTGCCACAGCCAAAATAAAAATGGTATAGATGCCGCAAAAAAATACAATCGTTACCAGTGTAAGTTTGAGTGCTGGTATAATATGTTGTTTCATTTTTTTTATTTTTTAATCAGACTAAAACCAGGTTGACACAATGAGGTCAATTACCTTGATTCCTATAAATGGAACCACAACTCCACCAAATCCATAAATTAAAAGGTTCCTTCTAAGCAAAGCGCTGGCGCCAATTGGCCGATAGGCTACCCCCTTCAATGCAAGTGGTATTAAAAGTGGAATAATGATCGCATTAAAAATTACCGCGGAAAGTATGGCGCTTTCAGGACTGTGCAGGTGCATAATATTCAGACTCTGCAAACCAGGTATCGATACAATGAATAGTGCAGGTACGATTGCAAAATATTTTGCCACATCATTGGCAATCGAAAAGGTAGTGAGGGTTCCTCTCGTCATTAATAGCTGCTTACCTATTTCTACGATTTCAATCAGCTTTGTAGGATCATTATCCAGGTCGACCATATTGCCTGCTTCTTTTGCAGCCTGTGTTCCACTATTCATAGCAACTCCAACATCTGCTTGCGCAAGTGCTGGTGCATCATTAGTTCCATCTCCCATCATCGCCACAAGTTTTCCTCCTGACTGTTCCTTCCGGATATACTGCATTTTATCTTCAGGTTTTGCTTCAGCTATAAAATCATCGACTCCGGCTTTGTCAGCAATATATTTTGCAGTTAGTGGGTTGTCGCCTGTTACCATTACGGTTTTCACACCCATTTTTCTAAGTCGTTGAAATCTTTCCTGGATGCCTGGCTTGATAATGTCCTGTAATTCGATTACTCCCAATGCCGATTCATCTTTGCTTACCACAAGTGGCGTTCCACCATTTGCTGCAATAGCTTTTACACGATCTGAAATTTCAGGTGAGACTTTATGTCCATTTTTTTCAATCATGGATCTTATGGCATCAAATGCGCCTTTTCTGATTTTAAAACCGTTATAGTCTATTCCGCTACTCCTCGTTTCGGCAGTGAATTGTATGAATTTGGCTTCGTCTTTTTGAATTACCGGAGCTTTTATTCCTCTTTCTGTAGCGAGTTCTACAATACTTTTTCCTTCTGGCGTATCATCAGCCAGGGATGCTAACAGGCAGGCCTCAACGAAAACATTTTTATCAATAGCGTCTATTCCCCAGAATTGAGTTGCCTTTCTATTCCCAATAGTAATTGTTCCTGTTTTGTCGAGAAGTAATGTATCCAAATCACCTGCAGTTTCAACGGCCTTACCACTCTTCGTGATTACGTTGGCACGGAGTGCCCGATCCATACCCGCGATTCCAATAGCAGAAAGCAGACCGCCGATCGTTGTTGGTATAAGACAAACAAATAATGAAATGAATGCAGCGATAGTAATTGGAGTATTTGAATAATCGCCAAAAGGTTTGAGCGTTACACAAACTATGATGAAAATGATGGTGAAACCAGCCAGCAAAATGGTTAATGCAATTTCGTTTGGAGTCTTTTGCCGGGATGCTCCCTCCACCAGGGCTATCATTTTGTCAAGAAAACTTTCACCTGGTTCTGTAGTTACGCGCACTTTTATTTTATCACTCAATACTTTTGTTCCCCCTGTTACTGATGATTTGTCTCCGCCAGACTCCCGAATAACCGGAGCAGATTCGCCGGTAATTGCTGATTCATCTATAGTAGCAATTCCCTGGACAATTTCACCGTCCATAGGAATGACATCGCCCGCTTCGCAGATAAAATAGTCACCCTTTCGCAATTGGGAAGAAGGAACTATTTTGATTTCGTTGGTAAAAATTTCACCTACAAGAAAAATTTTTTTAGCGGGAGTATCTTCTCTTGTTTTTCTCAAACTATCGGCCTGGGCTTTGCCTCTTGCCTCTGCAATTGCTTCAGCAAAATTTGCAAACAATACAGTGAAGAATAGAATAAGAAGTATTAACCCGTTATATACAAGACTTCCCTGAGATTTTTCCCCGGTCAGAATCCAGATGCAAACAATCAACATTACAGCTGTTCCTATTTCAACAGCAAACATTACTGGATTGTGTACGAGGATTCCGGGATTTAGTTTTATAAAAGATTGCCTGAGCGCCGTTTTCACGAGTGAAGGATCAAATAATCTTGCTGATTTTTTATTTTTTGCCATAAGAATATCTTTAAATCTTTCCGAGTAAATTTTATTTGCCACCAAAAAATTCAGCTAATGGTCCCAGTGACAATGCAGGGAAAAAGCTGAGTGCAACAACTATTGCTATTACAGCCAAAATCATGATTCCAAATGTTGATGTATCTGTCCTGAGTGTACCCGCGCTTTCGGGTACAAATTTTTTCCTGGCAAGAATGCCAGCAATGGCAACCGGTCCGATTATCGGAATGAACCTCGACAATAACATCACGATTCCACAAGTAATATTCCAGAATGGGACACCATCACCCAGGCCTTCAAATCCTGATCCGTTATTGGCAGAAGAAGAAGTGTATTCATACAACATTTCACTGAAGCCATGTGATCCGGGATTATTCAGCCATCCTCCATTTTCTGTTGGATGCAAAGTGAATAGATGAGATGACAGTGCTGTAAAACTGAGGATTAGAAAGGTGTGAAGCAATGCAACAATAGTCGCTATTTTCATTTCTTTCGCTTCGATCTTCTTACCCAAAAATTCTGGAGTGCGACCAACCATCAA
>PSRI01000052.1 GCA_003175935.1 Bacteroidota bacterium | reverse complement strand
CAGAATTGATTCAGGGTGCAGAAGTGGAATCGATCATTATGGAAGGCAAAACTGCAATAGGTATAAAAACTGCAAGAGGAAATTATTATGCAGATAAAATAATAATTGCAGCGGGAGCATGGTCCCCAATTTTAGCCCAGCAGGCAGGCGTATCCATTCCAATGGCTCCGGTAAGAAGCCAATACTGGATCACTCAAAAAAGCACCATCTTTCCAGTGGACTCGCCGATAGTTCTGCTTCCCGATGCCAGTGCCTACGCAAGACCTGAAGGAGGTGCACTCTTGTTTGGGATTAGAGAAAAACAATCTTTGAGCGTTTCACCCAAAAAAATTCCAAATGATATCAGCAATTTTTCGTTTAGTCCAGACCGTGGCATGCACGATCTCTCTGAGCAAATTGAAAATTTGGCTAAATTTTTCCCGGTGATTTTTGAAGTGGGACTACCCTATTATATCGCAGGATTTTCGGCATATACTCCGGATAATAATCTGTCCATGGGAGAAGCGCCCGGCATTAATAATTTATTGCTTGCAACAGGTTGTGCAGGTGCCGGCATCTCCGTTTCAGGTGGTGTGGGGCTTGCATTTGCAGAACTGGCTTCAGGAAAACCAAATCCATTTGATTTCTCTAATTTTAATCTGGAGAGATTTGGGAAAATTGATCCATTCAGCAACGAATGGTTGCAAAAATGCGCATTGGCCCGTTCGGGAAAATTAAGTGGGTAAAAAAATATCAGCAATGAATATAGTTGTTCTGGATGGTTATACTTTGAACCCTGGAGATATGGATTGGTCTCCTATAAAAGCTTTTGGGAATCTCAACGTATTTGATAGAACTCCGGTTGAAGAAGTGGGGAAAATTGCCCGGCATGCAGATATACTATTGACCAATAAGGCGAAAGTAACTGCGGATGCAATTTCACAAATCCCAAACCTGAAATATATTGGAGAACTGGCAACGGGATTTGATAATATTGATATCGTTGCAGCGCGCAAACGAGGTATACCCGTATGCAATGTACCAGGCTATAGCACCAATTCAGTCGCGCAACTTGCCTGGGCATATATTCTTGAAATTACTTACCATATTCAAAGCAGATCTGATTCTGTTCATCGGGGGGATTGGAGTAATCAACCTGATTTTTGTTATGGACATGGTTCACTCGTAGAATTAGCGGGAAAAACTTTAGGAGTTATTGGTTTGGGCAAAATCGGAATGGCTGTTGCACAAATAGCAATTGCCTTTGGTATGCGCGTAATCGCAACTGTTAGGGATCCATCTAGATATTCGGCCCCGGGGATTCAATTTGTAAGTCTGAATGAATGTTTCAGTACTGCCGATTTTATAAGTCTGCACTGTCCACTTACAGATTCAACCCGTGAAATGGTAAATGCAAATTTGCTTAGCCTGATGAAACCTTCGGCATACCTGATTAATACGAGTCGCGGTGCATTAATTAAAGAACAGGATCTTGCAGACGCACTAAAATCGAATAAAATTGCTGGTGCGGCGATTGATGTTTTAAGTAAGGAACCACCTCCAATTGAAAATCCATTGCTGACTGCCCCACGGTGTATTATCACTCCACATATTGCCTGGTCAACCAAAGAATCGAGGAGAAGATTGTTAGATATTAGTGCAGAAAACATCCGGGCTTTTTTGAATGGGATTCCCCAAAATGTAGTCAATTAAATCTATTGCCTGGCGAATTTTGTAAAAGGTACCAGCATGGGTACCTCCCTTTGATATTTTCTGTACTCATTGCCGAATTGAATGAGCAATTTTTTTTCTTCCATCACCGTTCCCAAAAAAGTATACAAAGTGATCGCTGTACAGCATATCAGGTTATTCAGGAATGGATAAATAAGGAATAGGGCCCACACCAACATCAGGGTGCCGAAATATAATGGATGGCGAACAAAACGATGCATGCCATCGATTACCAGAAATGAGTCTTCGTTTTTATTCCTGAGTGCAGATAGTCCTGACATGGGTAGAAAATACCTTGTTATGCAAATCAACATGATTAGCCCACCCAGTGCAACAAATAGGAAGGCAGGGAGAGTGATCCAATATGGAGAAACCCAAAGGGCTGGACTAGAAAAAGAATATTGAAAATAAAGTATGAGCCCAAGGGACAAAAACGAAAACAAATTGTATATAATTCTGTAGTATTTAAAAGAACGGCCGGCTAACATCCGGATTTGATTCTTAAACCAAATAGAGGCCAGCAGACTATGTGATACTCCAAATAGTATCCAAAAAATGATTAACCAAATATGAGGGTGGAGCAATTGTTCTTATTAAGAATTACAATTTAGGGAAATCCTGATAATTGGTAATTGCTTATAGTTTTTAGCTTGTAGTTTATTGATTTAGTCTAAGTACTAAGTACTAAATACTATATACTATATACTTCTAAAATCATAAATCAGTAACTTTAATTATGGCACGCACTCCATCAACAATGGTTCCGCTTCGCAAAAAAGCTCCGGCATTTACATTGCCTAATACTGTGAACGGGCGATCATTTACCCTTGAGCCGGCAAAAGTTGCTACGGTGATTATGTTCATTTGCAACCATTGTCCCTTCGTAAAACATGTAAATCCGGAATTAATTCGAATTGCTAAGGACTATGGTCCGAAGGGTGTTGATTTTATTGCCATCAGTAGCAATGATGTAAAAGCTTACCCTGATGATGGCCCCGGACTAATGAAAAAAGTGGCTAATGATTTGGGTTATCCCTTTCCATATTTATATGACGAAACTCAGGAAGTAGCTAAAGCGTATGATGCTGCTTGCACTCCTGATTTCTTTATTTATGATAACAATCTTTTGCTTGTTTATCGCGGACAGTTAGATTCTTCAAGACCGGGAAATGATATTCCACTCACGGGCTCGGATATACGAAATGCTCTGGATCATTTGGTTGCAGGGAAACCTGTTCCTGAAGATCAAAAACCGAGCATAGGATGTAATATCAAGTGGCGCTCGTAGATTTCTCGCAAAGACGCCAAGGTACGCTAAGACGCAAATCCGTAAATTTGCCGCATGCATTATGTTTCAGTAGAGGGACTTGGAAAGTCATATGGCATAAAGCCGTTATTCGAAAACATTTCATTTAACATCGAGGAAGGTGATAAGATTGCCCTGATTGCCAGGAACGGTTCAGGGAAGACTACTTTATTGCGCATTATTGCCGGAAAGGAAAAACAGGATGAAGGAAAACTTTGGATTCATAAGGATGTTACCGTGGCACTTTTTGAGCAGGAACCAGAGTTCATGGATGAATTTTCAATCCTTGACAATATTTTTCATCATTCACACCCTGTTTTAAACGCTATAAAATTTTATGAAGCTGCTTGCGACAGCAATGACAGTGAACATATGGGGGAAGCCATTATAAGAATGGATGAACTGGGCGCATGGGACTTCGACAGCAAAGTGAAACAGATTCTGGGCAAGCTAAATATTCATCAGCTACAACAAAAAGCCGGTACACTTTCGGGCGGACAAAGAAAACGAGTGGCTCTCGCCAGAACCCTTATTGATATAGGATTTGAGCATAAACATGTATTACTGATCATGGATGAACCCACAAACCATTTGGACCTTGATACCGTTGAGTGGTTGGAGAATTATTTAAACCAGGAGAATGTAACATTACTATTAGTTACACATGATCGATATTTTCTCGACGCAGTTTGTGAAGAAATTTGGGAATTGGATGGGAGCAATTTATATGTATACAAAGGCGATTACGAAAATTATATTGAGAAAAAAGCAGCAAGAATTGAACAGGAATTATCAAGCATAGATAAAGCAAAAAATCTTTACCGGAAAGAATTAGAATGGATCAGAAAGCAGCCAAGGGCAAGAACCACTAAATCGAAAAGCAGGGTTGATGCATTTGCTGCAGTTGAATCTCGTGCGAAAACTAAAATTGAGGATCAGCAATTGCAACTGCAGGTTAAGATGAGTCGCCTCGGGGGGAAAGTTCTTGAGCTCAAGAAAGTGTACAAGAGTTTTGGAGATTTGAAAGTGATGAACGGATTTGATTACACATTTAAGAATGGCGAGAGAATTGGTGTTGTAGGGAACAATGGGGTAGGCAAATCTACTTTTCTCAATATGATTTTGAATCTTGAGAAGCCAGATAGTGGAAAAATAAATGTTGGGGAAACAGTTGTATTCGGTTATTATTCACAGCAGGGATTGGAATTTAAAGAGGACATGAGAGTGATTGAATATGTAAAAAATATTGCTGAAAATTTTCCTTTGGCAAATGGCGGCTCCTTAAGCGCCTCACAATTTTTGCAATTGTTCCTTTTTAACCCGGATCAGCAATATACTTACATCAGCAAACTCAGTGGTGGTGAGAAAAAAAGATTACACCTGCTCTCGATTCTTTTTCGAAATCCCAATTTTTTAATTCTGGATGAACCAACGAATGACCTGGATCTTCCGACTCTGGGTGTACTCGAAAATTTCCTGAACGAATTCAAAGGATGTTTACTTATTGTTTCGCATGATCGTTATTTCATGGACAGACTTGTTGATCACCTATTTATTTTCGAGGGCGAAGGAAATATCAGGGATTTCCCCGGCAATTATTCTTCCTATAGAATTTGGCTGAAAGAAGAAGAATCAAAATCGATTTCCGAATCAGAAAATGCAAAAAATGAAAAAAATCTAGTTGCAAAGGAGGAACCTGCTCAACAAACAAGTCTGACCAAAAGAAAATTAAGTTTTAAAGAGCAACGGGAATTTGAATTACTGCAAAAGGAAATTGAGAGCCTCGAAAAAGAGAAAACGGATATACATCATAAATTAAATAGTGGCAACCTGCCTTATGACGAACTCGAACAACTTTCAACGCGAATTGGCAGCCTCACGCAATTACTGGACGAAAAAGAAATGCGCTGGTTAGAACTGAGTGAACTGATTTCATAGGGGCAATTAATAATTTATTCCCTGCGTATTTATTAACTTGAAAAAATATTCGGAAAGCATGGATGTTAATGAGGCTCCGGAACAGGAACTACCGCGCAAACCTGAGTTGGTCTCCTCAGGGAATAACCTGTTAAAAACGTTATTAAGTCTGGCCCTCTACATTGGCGTTTACTATATTTTCTTTCGTCAAAATCTTGAATGGATTTTATTGCTGGTTCTGGTAATTGTGTTTCATGAAATGGGCCATTTTATTGCCATGAAAGCCTTCGGGTACAATGATGTCAAAATGTTTTTCGTACCATTTCTTGGTGCATTTGTTTCTGGTGAACCTCAAAAAATATCTCAATTTCAAAGAGCCATTACATTGCTCGCAGGGCCAGTACCTGGAATAATTCTTGGTCTTATATTTTTTTGGTTGCAGAGCAAAACAGGAAATCAGGTTTATCACTGGCTGGCTTTTATGCTACTTGTGTTGAATGGAATTAATCTTTTACCTGTTAGTCCGCTAGATGGAGGTCAGCTATTAGAAAATGTGTTTTTCCATTCGAACAGAATTGTACAGTCCATATTTATTATTCTGTCGATCATTATTTTATTTTACGCAGGAGTAGCCACCAGGAATTATTTTCTCCTAATCATCATCTATCTTCTCATAGTCAGATTTCGATACCTCGCAAGCATTGACTCAGTTAGAAAAAACCTTGAATCGGACGGAATTTCTTATCAAAAATCCTATTCAGACCTTAGCGACGAAGAGTACAGATCCATCAGGACAGTTATGATTCAACATATCCGTGCATTAAGAAATGTAGATCCTGAATACGAAGATTCAGACGAAGCTGACGTGGGAGGATACCTGAAGAATGTTCTAACCGCTCCTTTTGAGTCCGACCTCAGTAACTGGCAAAAACTTGTTGTTATCCTTGTGTGGTTATTCTCATTGCTTTTGCCTGTAATTCTATACCTCGGTTATGCTTACAAAAATTTGACAATAGTTTAAAATATCGCAAAAGGACTTTTCAATAGAAATTAATTAATCACCGCGCCACCCAGGATTCTGAGACTTGATTTATCCTGAACAAACAAAACAATTTTCATATTTGCAGCTTCTAAGTCTTTGGGAACTTCGACTGAAAGATCACCTTCTTTATTTAATTGACCATGGGTAGTAGTGAATGACCGTACTACATTGAAATTCTCAAGTGTATGACCTCCATTTTCACCTGCCTGCACTTTAGTTCTAACGTCTTTTTCTATTACTGCCACGTTTACTTGCTGATCAGGAGATTGCCCATCAAGGCTATAGTGAACGTTTAGTTTATGATCAGTAGAAAGATTAAAGTTTCCCCGCACTTCAACAGTAGATGGAATCTTTAGCTCCTGGTTCAGGGTTTTAGAAATAGAAGAGGCGTCACTTCCGACCATCTCAATTTTTCCATTAATAACGAGCTGGGGTGTATATATTGATTCAAGTTTGAAATGCTTCCCATAATTTTTTTGAATGTTGGAAAATACACTACTACTAAAAGGATCTTTCCATCCAAGGTGATCCCAATAGTCAACGTGGTATGCAAAAGGAATAATCTGTTTGTCCATTTTGAGAGCATATTTGCCTAGCAGGTCATCAGCCGGAGGACAACTGGAGCATCCCTGTGAAGTGAACAGTTCCATAATTACTACAGGACTAAAGGTACCATGCAGCAAATCTGGTCTGGGAGCTGCTTTTAAAGCTGCAATTAATACAACAACCCCGAACAATAAAAGATTAAAAACGGCCAGGACCTTTTTATATTTCATAGACTGAAATTACAAATTCAACCCGATTAAAGTGTCGCATTGCGGACAATTAGAGACGGATACAAAATTTTATAATTTTCTTATATAGATGAAATCATAATTCGTCTGCCAGGTTTTTCCTTCATCATATGATTGTTCGCTGAATTGTCTCACTTTATCTTTTCCGAGATTATAAAAAATAAATCTCCCGACATATCTTCCTTTGTTATCTGAACCTTCAAAATCAAAACGCATCGCGTCATCTTTATATTCTCCATTCACAAAACGATGTACAATTTGAGGACCCCCCTCCGATCCCACCCAAACCTGCTCCCATTTATTCTTTTGCGGATCAAAATAATTCATGCTTTTCCCATTGTGCGCCCCAACCATTGAAGTCCAGTTTTCCAAAACCATACAACCTCCTGAAGCAATTTCCACTTTACTATTCCCAACAATTGTTTTAGTATTCCCATTTTGATAGACATCCCACTCGCCTACCCA
>PSRI01000007.1 GCA_003175935.1 Bacteroidota bacterium | reverse complement strand
CATATTTAAGACCATATTAAACTATCGGATACTATTTTTGGTCTTAATCTAAAAGTATTCTTATGAAAAAAATTATCCTCTGTTTAACCTCTTGCGTACTTTTTTTTGGATGTGCTACAGATGCCCAGATACTTAAGAAAGTATTGAATACTTCGGGCAGTAAAGACTCTACCCAAAAATCTTCAAATGTGCTTAATAGTGTTCTTGGTAAAAAGCCCGGAACAGGACTTACCAATGATGATATAGTTGCCGGATTAAAAGAAGCGCTTCAGGTGGGCGCTGAGAACAGCGGAAAAAAACTTTCAATGGTAGATGGATATTTTGCTAATGCCGCCATAAAGATCCTCATGCCGGAAGAAGCAAAAAAAGTAGAATCAAAGCTTAGATCAGTGGGATTGGGCAAGCAGGTTGATCATGCGATTTTGTCAATGAACAGAGCTGCGGAAGATGCAGCGAAATCAGCAGCGCCAATTTTTATCAATGCAATTAAACAAATGAGTTTTCAGGATGCGCTGGGCATTTTAAAAGGTGGAGATTTTGCGGCGACAAATTACCTAAAAGATAAAACTACCAAACCTCTTACAGATGCATTCAGACCCGTTATCGAAGAATCACTAAAGAAAGTAGATGCAACAAAATACTGGAACACGGTCTTCACAACATATAATCAATTCAGCAAGGAAAAAGTGAATCCTGATTTGTCTGCCTACGTAACAGAAAAAGCTTTAACAGGCATATTTTACCAGGTAGGTCAGGAAGAGCAGCAAATCAGGAAAGACCCTGTCGCAAGGACTACAGATATCTTGAAGAAAGTCTTTGCTAATCAATAGCGCCTTTGCGCAACTTGGCGTCTTTGCGAGAGGCCTAACGAATTTCTTTAATTGTTCCGTCTTCTTTTCCAACGATGACTATATCCGGGCGACGAAGAAATATTCCATTTTCAACCACCCCGGGAATCATATTAATTTCCCGACTCAGGTTCTCCGGGTCGGGAATTTCATTAAATACACAATCGATAATATAATTTGAATTATCTGTTATAAAAAAACTTCCTGATTTTTTTCTCACTGTTGTTTTACATTCCAAATTCTCCAGAGCCTTTACAGTAACTTCCCAGGCGAATGGTGTTATTTCAACAGGTAATGGAAATTTTCCAAGCCGTTTCACCAATTTAGATTCTCCAACGGCAATTATATATTGTTTCGTGATTGATGCGACAATCTTTTCTCTTAATAATGCGCCACCACCTCCCTTGATCATGTATTTTTTTTCATCAACTTCATCTGCGCCATCAATGGTAACATCAAAATGGTCTGCATCTGAAAATGAAATAAGTGGAATATTAAGCTTGCTGGCGAGCTCTTCAGATTCCTGTGATGTGGCAATTGCACGGATACTTAATCCATGTTTTATTTTTTCACCAATTTTTTGAATGGCCCAATATGCTGTGCTCCCGGTACCTAATCCAACTATCATTCCGTTCGCGACATATTTCGCAGCCGATTCTCCAGCTAATTTTTTTACTTCCATCGTGACCTCCTGTATTCTTAAAAATAAAAAAGGATTATGAGATGATCATAATCCTTTTCATTTGAAAATATATTTACTAAATATCAATGGCTTCTCCATACGCTGCTGCAGTGGCTTCTTTCAAAGCTTCGCTCATTGTAGGGTGGGGATGCACTGAATTTAATATTTCATGATAGGTAGTTTCAAGTTTTCTTGCTACAACCACTTCTGCAATCATATCTGTAACTGCAGCGCCAATCATATGAGCTCCCAGGAATTCGCCATATTTTGCATCAAAGACAACTTTCACGAAACCTTCAGTGGATCCTGCAGCACTTGCTTTACCTGAAGCCATGAATGGGAATTTACCCACCTTAACTTCATAACCCGCATCTTTGGCCGCCTTTTCTGTATATCCCACAGACGCAATTTCAGGTGAGCAATATGTACATCCTGGAATATTGTTATAATCCAGGGGCTCCGGAAGATGCGCGTATTTCTTTTCCAGGTTGGCAATATGCTCTGCTGCATTAATTCCTTCTTTTGTTGCAACGTGAGCGAGGGCCTGACCAGGCGTGCAATCTCCGATAGCATAAAAGCCAGGCACGTTTGTTTGCTGATATTTGTCAACCGTAATCTTGCCTTTGTCTGTCTTGATTCCTAATTGCTCCAATCCTGCATTTTCAATATTTGCTACAATACCTACGGCACTCAGGAGAATTTCCGCCTCCATTGTAGTCTCGCCATTTGGTGTTTTCACTTTTGCTTTTACGCCAGGTCCGCTGGTATCAACAGAAGTCACTTCGCTATTTGTGAATATATCTATACCCTGTTTTTTGAATTGTTTTTCGAGTTCTTTTGAAACATCTTCATCTTCAACCGGAACAACTCTGGGCAGAAATTCAACGATGGTAACTTTTGTGCCCAGACTATTATAAAAGTATGCGAACTCTGAACCAATCGCGCCGCTACCAACAATGATCATACTCCTGGGTTGCTCCGGAAGAACCATTGCCTCGCGATATCCAATAATTTTTTTACCGTCTATTTTCATTGAAGGCAGTTCACGGGAACGGCCACCTGTAGCTATGATAATATATTTTCCTTCAACTAATTGCTTCTTGCCATCGGAAGATGTTACTTCAATTTGTCCTTTAGCTTTTAAAACGCCATTTCCCATGATCACATCGATCTTATTTTTCTTCATGAGAAACTGGACGCCCTTGCTCATCTTATCGGCCACTCCGCGGCTGCGTTTAATTACTGAGGGGAAGTTCTGTTGGACTCCTGATGCATCAATTCCGTAATTGGTACTGTGCTTCATATAATCGAATACCTGGGCGCTTTTCAAAAGTGCCTTGGTAGGAATACAGCCCCAGTTAAGGCAAATTCCACCTAAAAGTTCTCTTTCAATAATTGCAACTTTTAATCCGAGTTGAGATGCGCGGATTGCCGCAGGATACCCGCCGGGGCCGCTTCCCAACACAATAACATCGTATGCCATATAATCGAATGATTAGTTTAATCGAATGGGATGGTGGATATCGAAAGAGCCATTTTTTAATGAGAGAAAATCAAAATGCGCTGCGATTGGCGATGTCCATAATCCTAAATTGAGTTGCGAAATTACTGGCAATTAAGGAAATTGCAAAACGGGTTCAAAGCCCATTCAAATGCCATTTTCAATATGAAATCTTTCTGGCTGGTGTTGGCAGGTCTTTGTGTTTCTACCCTGGCGTATGAACAGTCGGCAGACAAATATGCTGCGGTTGATCAATTCATTTCTGCTCTCCATTTGCCTGCTTCCAATCGATCAGATCTCAACAGAATAACTGATAGTATATCCAAAACCTTTCAATCAGATGAATTTCGGGCAAGAGCTGCTTTTAAATGGGTAACCGAACATATTGGATATGATTGTGGAAACTATTCTGATTCTCTCCTGAATCGTAATTCCATTGAAGCCATTCTTAAAAGCAAGAAATCATTGTGCTCAGGATTCTCCAATATCCTGGTATATATGTGCAGGGAATTAAAAATAGAGTGCGTCAACATTAACGGCTACGCGAAAACATCGGGAAGAGACCTTTTTGTGCATGCTGATAGCATGAAAAACAATCATACATGGAACGCAATTAAAATTAATAATGAATGGAAACTGGTAGATCCTACATGGGCCAGCGGGTATTCAGACGAAAACTGCAGTACAGTTGTAAAAGAATTCGCGGGCAACTATTTTTTTATGTCTCCTGATAAAATGATCCTGACACATTACCCGGCCGATAGCAACTGGCAATTGCTTGACCATAAAATATCAAAAGATGAATTTTTGGCTCAACCAGTTATTCACGACGCTTATTACAATAATGAGATTTCTTCTTTTTCACCTGCAACGGGAGTCATTGAATCAACCCTGAACGGACTCATTTTATTCAAATTCAAATCCAATAAAATCCTGGATAAAATCGGATTCTGGAGTCCTGATAAATCCATTCCTCAGGAGTGGGGCAGTTTGCGAAAAGATGGCGATGAATATGTGTATTATTACTACGTGAAAACCAAATCAGACTTCATGCTTAATATATCCATCAATGGGGGAAGAACCACCCTGATATATCAGGTAAAAGTTAAATCTAAAAAGGATAGACCGGCTTGAATTTGAATCATTTGTACCTATCAATTCAATTTTTAATTGATAAGTGTCACGCTATTCTTAAGAAGGATTTGTTTCTTGAGTACAAAGTCGAAATAATCGCAGAAATAAATGAAAGTTCCCGTGCTTTGAACCTTGCCCATATATTTACCATCCCATCCATTTGCAGGTGAATTGGATTCAAATACTTTTTCTCCAAAACGGTTAAAGATCATGAGCCTGTATTTTTCAATAGGACAGAAATAACTGGGGCGAAATACGTCATTTAGTCCATCACGGTTTGGGGTAAACGCATTTGGGAACAGCATACATTTGGAATCGCAGGCAACTGTGATCACAGTATCTATATGATACCCGCAAATATTATCGGCTCTCAGGATATAGATTCCGGGGTTAGGAGCTGTAAAATCAGACCCAATGGATCCATCCTGCCAAACATAGTTGGTATATTTTTGAGGTACAGTTTGAAGAGTAACTCCCAATGCGCCGCAAGGGATCAGAACATTTTTCCCTAACTCAAAATTTGGCTTATCTATTACCTCTACCTGAACGACACGGCGCGGGCTCTCGCAACCCTGGATTGTTTGCGACACGAAATAGAACATAATAGTTGTGTCGTTAGTAGGAGGCGTTGGAGGTGTTGGGGACCCAATTCCGGCAATGGGTTGATTATACCATAAAATATTTTGGCCCTCTCCACGTAATGGATTAGCGGGTACATTTAAGCAAAGAATTACAAGACTGTCTGCATCTGGCTCCAGAACGAAAGAATTGAATATCAGATTAACTGTGTCTCTTATTAAACATTTTCCATTATTTACTTCTACCCAGTATAGCCCGGACTGATTTGTGAGCACCGCTGTATCGGTTTCTCCATTGGACCACGTATATGTTGCACCCGAAAATTGGGGTACCGCGAGGTTATACATGGTATCTTTGCAAATGATTAATGTATCTGAAGGGAAAAGTGATGTAGGTAAGGAGCAAGGAGTTTGTGCAAACACAGTTTTGCACGTCATAAACAGTATGATAAGGTATGGTACCTTTTTCATGGGATCGGCGGCTTTTCTTAAGATTCCTATAGTTTAACAATTATTGAACCAATTCTATTGGATTATAATTAATTCTCAATTGTCAAACGTCAATTCGTCCAAAATTTTTTTTGATTTTTAATTAATTTTTGCAGACCTTTGCCCTCCCAAAAAATTTCTATCATGGCAAGAGTATGTCAGGTTACGGGAAAGGTTCCAATGACAGGCCACCACGTATCGCATTCAAATATTAAGACTAAACGTCGTTTTTTGCCCAATTTGCAGACCAAACGTTTCTTTTTGGCTGAGGAAGGCAAATGGATCACCCTTAAGGTGTCTGCTGAAGGTTTGAGAACCATTAATAAGAGAGGATTGTTAAACGTGGTGAAAGAGCTCAGATCGAACGGGGAAAAAATATAACCACATTAAAATCTCATTAAAATGGCAAAGAAAGGCAACAGGGTCCAGGTAATTCTGGAATGTACCGAGCACAAGAACTCCGGCGAAGCAGGAACAAGCAGGTACATTACCACCAAAAACAAAAAGAATACTCCAGAGCGTATGGAGTTGAAAAAGTATAACCCTATTTTGAAGAAATATACTGTTCATAAAGAAATTAAATAACCATGGCAAAGCAAGCAAAGACGGCGATTAAGACTAAGGACCAGAAAGCAGCTGCCGAAGCAAAGAACTGGACTAAAGTAATCAGGGCGGTACGCAGTCCCAAGACTGGTGCTTATACTTTCAAAGAATCTATTGTGCACAAGGATAAGATCAAAGATTTCCTGGCTAAAAAATAACTAGTTGTGGATTAGTAAGAGCGTAAAAGCTGTCATGATATCATCGTATCGCGACGGCTTTTCTCGTTTTAAGTATTACTATGAAAAATGTTATAAGTATCAGGCCTGCTACGGCCACCGATTGCACCACCATTGCGGCATTAGGCAAACAAACCTTTGTTGAAACCTATGGTGAGGTTAGCCCTAAAGAGTCCCTTGACCAATACCTGAAAGCAAAATTCTCTCCGGAGAAAATTGCCGAGGAATTGAGTAATCCGGACGAACGATTTTTTATTGCATTTGTTGATGAAATGCCTGTTGGATTCACCAAATTAAGGTATGATAGAATTCCCAAAAATCTCTCCAACAAAAAAGCTATAGAGCTCGAAAGAATCTATGTCTTGAGAGAACACCAGGGTTCAAGCGTGGGAAAAGAATTAATGAACCGATGTAAGGAAATTGCAAAATCAGAAAAGTTTGATCTGGTATGGCTCCAGGTGTGGCAGGATAATCATCGCGCCATTCAGTTTTATCAAAAATCAGGATTTGTAATTTACGATACAGCTATTTTTAATTTTGCAGATATTAAGCATAAGGACTATCTCATGCGATTCGATCTGTATTTATAATTTTCAATTATGGGTTTTTTAGATAAGATATTTGGAAAAAAAGAGAAAGAAAGTCTGGACCATGGTCTCCAAAAAACCAAGGATAATTTTCTTTCACGCATCACGAAAGCGGTCGCTGGTAAAAGTACTGTTGACGAAGAAGTGTTGGATAACCTGGAAGATGCACTGGTGGGTGCAGACGTTGGAGTCGATACGACCATTAAAATCATTAAACGAATAGAGGAAAGGGTTGCAAAAGATAAATATCTGAATACGGCTGAGCTAAATAAGATCCTGCAGGACGAAATTGAAACGATCCTTGTTTCTGCGCCTGAGGCTAACAGTTATGATTTTACTTCTAACCTGCCTGCGAAACCATATGTAATACTCGTAGTTGGAGTGAATGGCGTTGGCAAAACCACCACTATAGGAAAGCTCGCGTATAATTTTAAAAAGGCCGGTAAAGATGTATTGCTCGGAGCCGGAGATACTTTCCGGGCTGCAGCCGTAGACCAACTAACGGTGTGGAGTGAACGCACTGGAGTGCCAATTGTAAAAAAGGAGATGGGAAGCGATCCTGCCTCTGTTGCATTTGATACTGTAAACAGTGGTTTGGCAAGGAACTCAGACGTAATTCTGATTGATACAGCGGGCCGGCTTCATAATAAAGCACACCTCATGGAAGAACTCAGCAAGATTAAAAGAGTAATCCAAAAAGTTATTCCCGGGGCGCCGCACGAAGTTCTACTGGTTCTGGATGGTTCAACAGGGCAAAATGCGGTGGAACAGGCCAGGCAATTTACAGAGGCCACCGAAGTGTCTGCGCTTGCTATTACCAAGCTCGATGGAACTGCAAAAGGAGGAGTAGTGCTGGCAATCGCCAATCAATTTAAAATCCCGGTAAAATTTGTTGGAGTTGGAGAAAAAATGGAAGATCTGCTTTTGTTCAACAAACATGAATTCGTAGACAGTCTGTTTAATCTTCAAAAAGTTTAGCATTGATCTAAAAAGCAACAACCCCCTGTAAAAGGAGGTTGTTCTTGAAGTTGATTGACACCTAACCCACCATATATATTAAACCTGTTATGCCATGAGTGGCTTATCAGGTTATGGGTTCTTATTTTTGAATTATTTTAAATTTCCTCTTCATCCTGGCTGCCACTTTTCTATAAGGTTGAATTTCCAAATTTGGTATAGAAGTTATTCCAAAGGCAGGGAATTAATTATTGGAAAATTCTGAGTATTGATTAGTGCTTTTAATATGTTTAAGCTGAGAGCACCATCAACGTCACAATAAAGTTACTTCTTTTATTCTCTAATAGCAATACCACTTTGCGGGCAGTTTGTTAAAATTTTCAATATATAAAAACACTTATTCTAAGGCTTTTACAAGGTTTTTACGCCGTATTTATACCATTCGCCTGTCCATTCCCGTTGCGTCGGCCAATAGTCTTACATTTGCGCTTTAATTATGAAAACAAAGTCGATCCGAAAAGATAAGGTGAATGTCATAACCCTGGGCTGCAGCAAGAATATGGTTGATAGTGAGGTACTTAGCGGGCAGTTGAGGGCCAATGACATTGATGTGGTTCATGAAAATGATCGGCTCGACCATAA
>PSRI01000157.1 GCA_003175935.1 Bacteroidota bacterium | reverse complement strand
TGATGAAGAATGGAATGATTTCTCTTCAATATGGAAACCTGTTTCTATGAAGAGAAAAGATATCATTACTTCTGCAGGTGAAGTTGAAAAATATCTCTATTTCGTTCTGGATGGTGTTCAAAGATCTTTTTACACTGATGAATCGGAAAAAGATGCCACGCTTGTTTTTACCTATCCTTATTCTTTTTCGGGAATTGTCGATTCTTTTCTGCTGCAAAAGCCGTCAAAATATTACCTCGAAACTTTAAGCGCCAGTAAATTTCTAAGAACAAATTTTACTGAATTTGACCTTCTCATAAATAAACACAGAGGAATAGAGAGCTGGGTTAGAGTTGCTATTTCAAATGTGCTTTCCGGCGTATTGGAAAGACAAATTGAACTTACCTGTTTTAGTGCAGAAGAAAAATTCAGGGCATTACTTTCACGAAGTTCTCATGTATTGAACCTCATTCCTCATAAATACCTCGCCTCTTATCTGGGAATTGACGCCACCACGTTCAGCAAATTGTTGGGCACGGTCAAACTATAAAATCTTGGTTTAAACCAAGATTCTTGAAATGGAGCTTTTTTAGTTTTGTTTAAAATTTAATAACAATGGAAAGGAATTCACTACTAGACGAATTAAAAAACGACGTGCATGAGGTATTAGAACATGTAAAAAACGTGGAGAATCATTTTTCCTCAGAAACCCTAAGAACCCAGCCGGCAGAAAAAAAATGGAGTGTGGCCCAGGTTATCGAACATTTGAATATCTATAATCGCTATTACCTCGCTGAGCTTGAGAACCGTATGAATGTTGCGCCAAAAGAACTATTTGGATCTGCAGTATTCACGCCAGGCTGGCTGGGAAATTATTTTACAAAAATGATGAGACCGGGAAAAAATGGAACTGTTGGCTACAAAATGCAAACGCCCAAAAATTACAGACCAGTTTCTGATCTCGATCCAGTGAAAGTGATCAACGAATTTGTAAACGGTGAAAATCGCCTCTTGCGCTTGCTGGATTTGGCAAAGCAGGTTAATATCGGAAAAATCAGAATCCCAATTTCAATCTCCAAATTAATAAGGATGAAAATGGGAGACACGTTTCGCTTTTTAGTTGCCCATCAACAACGTCATATGGTTCAGGTGGAAAACACCTTAAAAGCTCTAAATGAACTTAGCGATAAAGATCTAAAAGTCCGTCAGGCAGGCTAACAAGCACTCTTCGATTTTTTTGATCGATTTTATCCAGGGTTTCTTCGTGAACAGGAATAAGCGCTTCCTTATTGTTGATATTAATTTTGCACAAAACCTGGTGGGGCTGTTCAATTACTTCAATAATTTCTCCCAGGTCTTCGCCTTCATGAATCATGTGAAATCCGAGCAGTGAGATTGGTGCCGATTTACCTGCAAATTTTTTAAAATCTGCTTCGGTTATCCATACCTGTTTGCTTACAAGTTTTTTCGCATCTTCCCGTGAATCTATTCCTTCAATTTGCAGGTAGGTTTCGTTTTCGGATTTTATTTTGGCCGATTTAATAAAATAGGGCAGGAATGAATCCCTGTGTTCTTCAATAAAAATTGCTTCAAGTCCTTTGAGCGCAGATTTTTTTCCAAGGCTGTGTTGAAGTACAATCTCACCCTGCAGTCCGAATGAAGAAACGAGTTTTCCTATTTTAAAATAATGATTCATTTTAAGGTGTAAGTCTCAAATACTGCAAACAAAAAACCACGCTTTCGCGTGGCAATTCGGTTGAAGAAAACTTTTATGATTAGTTACCTTCTCCTTCTTTGTGCTCAGTTCTTCTTGGAGGCATGGGCCTTCTGGGCCTTCTGGCTCTGGAATCATCGTGACTCTGTTTGATTTTGCCTTCATGTTCCTCGTGCCATTTCTGGAACTTGGTCATTGCAGTTGCTTCATCAAACAAACCCAAAGTCACACCGCGCAGTAAATGTTTGAGGTACAAAACTCCTTTGTAGGACAAAATTCTGCGGACAGTATCCGTCGGCTGAGCGCCTTTTTGCAGCCAGTCCAACGCTTTCTGACGATCGAGTTGAACCGATGCTGGTTGGGTTAACGGATTGTAGGTACCGATCTTCTGGATGAATTTGCCATCCCTTGGCGCACGGGCATCGGCTACCACAATAAAATAGAAGGGTCTCTTCTTACTCCCGTGACGTTGCAGTCTGATCTTAACAGCCATAAAAAATGGACATTTTTAATGGGTGATAAATAATGGTTGCTTCTAAAAAGGTTTGCGAAGTTATGTAGCGCAAACTATAATCCCAAAAATTAAAATTATAAAAAAATCATCTTTTGCCCAAACCCATTCTCCCCAATGGCATCTTGTTCAATGACTTCATCATCTGTCTCATCTGATCGAACTGCTTCATAAATTGATTTACTTCCTGTAAATCTTTACCAGATCCCTTTGCAATTCGCATCCTTCTTCCAGGGTTGATCACATCAGGATTTGCCCTCTCAAAAGGCGTCATTGAATTAATCATGGCCTCAATCCCTTTAAACTGATCATCACTTACATCAATATCTTTAATGGCCTTACCCATACCCGGTATCATTCCCATCAGGTCCTTCAGGTTACCCATTTTTTTAATTTGTTGTAGTTGTTCCAGAAAATCCTGAAAATCAAATTGATTTTTTCTGATTTTCTTTTGCAGTTTGGCGGCCTGTACTTCATCATATTCAGCCTGAGCCTTTTCCACCAGGGTGGTAATATCTCCCATCCCCAAAATCCGCTGCGCCATACGCTCAGGATAGAAAATATCAAGGGTTTCAAGCTTTTCGCCGCTGCTTACAAACTTAATCGGTTTAGTAACCGTGTATTTGATCGTTAGCGCGGCCCCACCACGTGTATCACCATCCAGTTTTGTTAAAACAACGCCGCTAAAATCGAGCCTATCGTTAAACGATTTGGCGGTATTAACAGCATCCTGGCCCGTCATTGAATCCACCACAAATAAAACTTCCTGTGGTTTAACCGCTGCCTTAATATCCGCAACTTCGGTCATCATCGCTTCATCAATTGCCAAACGACCGGCCGTATCTATTATGACGATATTTTTGTTCTTACTCTTTGCTTCCTTTAATGCATTTTGGGCTATGCTAACAGCATTCTTATTTTCAGGCTCACTGTAAACATCTACATTAATCTGTTCACCCAAAACTTTCAATTGATCTATGGCAGCCGGACGATAAATATCTGCTGCAACTAATAATGGGGACTTCCCTTTTTTTGTCTTTAGATAATTTGCAAGTTTGGCGCTGAATGTGGTTTTACCACTGCCCTGCAAACCAGCGATTAAGATAATGGTTGGATTGCCATTGATGTTTAATTCGGCTTCTGTTCCACCCATTAAATCAGCCAGCTCGTCCTTCACAATTTTCACCATCAACTGCCCCGGACTGATCGAGTTAATTACCTTTTCACCAACTACTTTTTCTTTTACTTTTTCGGTGAATTCCTTTGCGATTTTATAGTTAACGTCGGCATCAACGAGGGCGCGACGTATATCCTTCAATGTATTCGCAATGTTGAGATCTGTAATTCTCGCTTCGCCTTTAATCTGCTTAAAGGCCGACTCTAACCGTTCACTTAAATTTTCAAACATGATTTCACAATTAAAATAGAAAAAGTGAACCATAAAAGTTCACTTTCATATTTCGTTTTGCAAATTTATCACTTAAATCAATTCCCGCGAAATCAGAATTGGGAATCGAAAAAGGGCATTTATGTGCCCAAATAAGTTCTGAGCAATTTACAGCGTGAAGTACTGCGCAATTTCGTAATAGCCTTGTCTTTAATTTGCCGAACCCTTTCGCGGGTAAGATTGAATTTTGCGCCAATATCTTCCAGGCTCATCGGATGATCCACTCCGATACCAAAAAAATAACGGATCACATCCTGTTGCCTGTCTGTAAGCGTATGTAGAGATCTTTCAATTTCTTTTTTTAATGATTCGTGATGTTCAATTTTTTCATCTGCACTTTCTGCATTCGGATTTTCAAGTACATCAACCAGTGTATTGTCTTCACCTTCTGCAAGAGGAGTATCCATGCTAACGTGACGTGCAGCCACTCCCAGTGTAGCAGCAATTTCATCCGTGTCAATTTCCAAAACTTCTGCTAATTCTTCGGGTGAGGGTTCACGTTCGTATTCCTGTTCGAGTTGTTGAAATGCCTTATTGATGCGATTGGTTAAACCGACTTTATTGAGTGGGAGACGTACTATACGGGATTGTTCAGCCAATGCCTGTAGAATGCTTTGGCGGATCCACCATACGGCGTAAGAAATGAATTTGAATCCACGTGTTTCGTCGAAACGTTGAGCCGCTTTTATGAGTCCGAGATTTCCTTCATTAATTAAATCTGGAAGTGAAAGTCCCTGGTTTTGGTATTGCTTTGCAACAGATACCACGAAACGTAGATTAGCTTTTGTCAATCTGTCTAATGCTTTCTGATCACCTTGCTTAATTCGTTCCGCTAGTTTTACTTCTTCTTCCGGAGTAATTAATTCAACTTTACCAATCTCCTGCAGGTATTTCTCAAGACTCTGTGACTCACGATTCGTGATCGATTTCGTGATTTTGAGTTGGCGCATACTCATAAGCAGGAATGTTTAAAGGGTTCAATGGTGTTCATGTTGCACGGATTTATTTATAAAACGCTGGCAACCATAAGTTATTGTCCATATTAAGCAATTTAAGCAAATCCCCAAACCCGCAAAAAAAATAATTAAAGACAGAAAAAATTAAAGTAATGATAAAAGAGAGTAGTTGTTTAATTAATGAGGCTTTCTTATCAACAAAAAATATTCTATAAAATACTTTGACGCTTCTAATATTTTTATATTATTGCAGGTGTTGACAAACAAGAATAATTGAATGGTTAATGACAAAGAAACAAATTTATACATTGGAGTATTCAGTGCGGTGTTCCCCGGGAATTCTATACGAATTTCTCTCGACACCCGCCGGATTGCAGGAATGGTTCGCAGACAAAGTTGATGAACGTGATACAGTTTTTAGCTTTACCTGGAATGGTTCTACTGACAGAGCAGAAGTTTTAGAAGGAGAAGAAGAGAAATTTATTCGCTTTCATTGGTTGCATGCACCTAAAGAAGAATTTTTTGAATTCCGAATTGAAAAATCAGAGGTAACTAATCAAACAATTTTGGTAATAAAAGATTTTGCAGAGAAAAGAGAGATTGCAGATCAAAGCCGCCTTTGGGATTATCAGGTCAAAGAATTATTTCACCGGCTGGGTAACTAATTTTTAAGAAGTTGAATTATTTGATCAAAATAGTTCAACAAAATGCCTTCGGCATCCTCCCACTGCTTAAGAGGAATAAACTGTGATAATTTGAGGAATTCCATTCCTTCAAAAAGGCTTTCCCAATTTGAAGTAGGTATTTTGCTGATTTCCAGATGCGTTTCTTCCTGGGGATGGTGTTGCCATTCGTCAGACCCGGTTTGAAGCCACCATGACCCCATTTCACCTGCCTTCAAAGCCTCCAGGATGGTTTTGCCATAAATATTCCTGTAGCTTCCTCTGAGGTGCAGACTAATGCTGAAAAAATGGCCCCACCAAAATAAAGTGCGAATTGCGAAAATGCTGGAAGCTGAAAAATAACGGGGATAGTCCATTACCACATAGGGTAATCCCTTATAATTTTCACCCCTGGAAATTTTAGGTGCAACCCTGATGGACTCCACTGGAAGATGAATGCTTTGAGAACTCAGATCCTGGTAACCTTCTGCAAGCAACGCAAACAATTGATAAACTTTTTCTATCACTGCGTTCTTTGTTAAAATAATTCCGGCATCCTGCATGATCCGAAGTTCCTCTTCCGAAATCTGTATTTTTGTTCTTTCCATTATCTAAAGGTACCAAGGAGAAATTTGTAAGAATTCCAAAGTGATTAAAAAACTCGACAAACTCGTACTGAAAGCTTTTGTGGGTCCGTTTATCGCGACCTTTTTTATTACCCTCTTCGTGCTGGTACTGCAATTCTTTTGGAAATACATTGATGACCTCGTTGGTAAAGGTCTGGACCTCTTTACAATAATTCGTTTAACCGGCTACGTTAGCGCTACGGCGGTGCCTTTGGCCCTTCCCCTCGCAGTTTTGCTTTCTTCCATTATGACTTTCGGAAATCTCGGAGAAAGTTTTGAATCCGTTGCAGTAAAATCGGCCGGCATTCCACTGCTGCGATTCATGCGTCCGCTCCTTTTCGTTGCCCTCCTTATTTGTGGCGTCGCATTCATGTTTGCGAATTATATTATTCCGGTGGCGAATCTCAAATTCAACACCATGCTTTACGATATTACTATTTCAAAGCCGGCTTTTGATATTAAAGAAGGTGTGTTCTATGATAAAATTGATGGTTATGTAATTAAGATCGGGAAAAAAGACAAAGACAATACAACCATTCACAATGTGGTAATCTTCGAGAGAAGCTATGCGCTCCAGGACAAAATAATCGTTGCGGAAAGTGGTAAAATGAATATCAGCAAAGACAAGAAATTCCTGGAATTCTATTTGCACAATGGATGGAGATACGAAGAGCGTGGACCTTCTTATGGAATTAATACAGATTATATCCGTCTTGGATTTAAAGATTACAAGAAGGTATTTGACCTGAGTTCATTTAAGTTGTCGAAGACTCCCGACAGTTTATACAAAGACAATTACAGAATGCTCAATGTTAAACAACTAACCCGAACAGTTGACAGTTTAAAGAAATCTTCCGTGGCAGATTTTAAGAGCAAGATGAAAAGGGAAGTGTATGACAATTTTGAATTTACCAGGATAATAGATTCCGGATGGGCTAATTTACCTCCGCTTGCTACAGTTCCAACTGAGCAAACATATGCGAAAACCTTACCGGATTCTGCGCGTAAAATGGTACTTAATAAGTCCATTGATAAAATCAGTACGGCAAAAAGTGCTTTAGACGTAGTACTTGAAGAAGCAAAGGCAAAGCAAAAAGAATTGCGCTATCACCTGATAGAATGGCACAGGAAATTTGCACTTTCTTTGGCCTGCATGGTGCTTTTTTTAATTGGAGCACCATTAGGCTCAATAATCAGGAAGGGCGGCGTGGGAATGCCACTGGTCATTGCCGTTATATTCTTCCTGATATTTCACCTGTTGAATATGTTTGGTGAAAAATTTGCAAAGACCGGAGTAAGCTCGGCTTTTGTGGGTATGTGGCTTTCAACTATGATCCTCATTCCTGTTGGAATTTTCCTCACTTATAAAGCCATGCATGATTCTCAATTATTCAATAAAGAATTCTATTATCGCACTTTCAGATTTGTGAGAATCCTGATCAATAAGTTTCGTGCTCCCAAAGAAGAGGTTCAGCCAGCATAACATGAACCCAACGGGTTGGGATATGCGAAATTGAGTCTTCCGCTGAAACCCTGTTAATAAATAGTCAATTTCTTTCATTTATGCCCGCTTTGAGGTATTGGCCAGATTAATCACTCGGGGTAATTTGCATTGCCTTTTAACAACAGCCGTTGCTAATTCATGATCCTTCTCCGGCAAAGTCCCCAAATTCAGCTATCTTAACGGTTCATCTTTGCACCAACCAATGAAAAATTGGAAGATCATCGCCATATTTTTTGCAGGCATGCTCACGATGATGATGCTTCTTCGTTGGCAGGGAAATTCTTTATTTAGTTCTGAATCACCGAATGGAATTGTTTCACTCGAACTGAGTAATGGAAAGACTCAAACTACCAATATCATTCGGGCATGGGAATCAAAAGAACTAAAGACGACTGCAAGAAATAATATTCTTCTCGATTTTCTTTTCATCCCTTTTTACGGCCTTTTTCTATATTCTGTGTGCGGTTATTTTTGCATCGGGCAAAACGAGCCCTGGCAAAGAGCAGGAATGTTATTAGCATTTGGAAGCCTTGTAGCTATGGTTTTGGACGGATTTGAAAATATTCTCATGCTAATGTCGCTTTACGGATGGATATCCGTTTTTATTTCCTTCCTCACATTTGCTTTTGCTTCCCTCAAATTTTCGCTGATCATTCTTGCAGTCGTGTATATTATTCTTTCTTCAATTTTCAAGATCATTCAGAAGGCAACACAAACAAGGTAGGCTTTTAATTGGCTCAGCCTTTGCCAGAACCTCCTGAATTATTTCAGTGGGACCAACAAAGGCTGATATATGACTTGCAATCGAGTGGCAAATTTAGTGGGAGATTTGAATCTGCAAATTTTCTAATTGCAAAAATTATATTAAAATCAAAAAAAAGTTTACTGATTTTAATCTGTCCTTAGCCAAACAAAACTCACTACTTTCGCTTTCTGATTTTCGATTAATGATTGGAAAAATTTACCCAATCTTTTTGAGGAATTAAATACACGAATACTTTTGAATTAAAAATTCATTCATAATCTCAAAATATCCACCATGCAATCATGGAAAGATTACCAGGAAAAAAATAAGGATCGTTTCCTGAATGAACTCCTCGATCTGTTGCGCATTCCATCGGTAAGCGCAAGAAGCGAACACAAAGAGGATATGAGGAATTGCGCAGAAGCTGTAAAAGAAAAATTGTTGGAGTCTGGTGCCGATAAGGCCGAGATATATCAAACTGAAGGACATCCTGTGGTTTATGCAGAGAAAATTACAGATCCTAAAAAACCAACAGTGCTGGTATACGGCCATTACGACGTACAACCACCAGATCCACTCGAGCTTTGGAAGAGCGGGCCCTTTGATCCGGTTATTCGGGAAGGAAAAATTTATGCAAGGGGTGCCTGCGATGACAAAGGCCAGTTTTATATGCATGTGAAGGCGATGGAAACTATGATTCAAACGCAGTCACTTCCAACCAATATTAAATTCATTATTGAGGGAGAAGAAGAAATTGGATCTCCAAATCTTGCAAAATTTGTTGGCAGTCATAAAGATTTATTGAAAGCCGATGTGATTCTTATCAGCGACACTGCTATGATAAGCATGGACCATCCTTCCATTGATATTGGCGTAAGAGGCTTGAGTTATATTGAAGTGGAAGTGACAGGACCGAATCGCGATTTGCACAGTGGGGTATATGGCGGCGCAGTTGCAAATCCAATTACAATTCTGGCTAAAATGATCGCAGGCTGTCATGATGCAAACAACCATATTACCATTCCAGGTTTTTATGATGATGTGGTTGAAGCAGGAGAAAAAGAAAGAAAATTAATGAGTGAAGCTCCCTTCAATGAGGATGCATATAAAAAAGATCTGGGGGTAAAAGAACTTTGGGGTGAAAAAGGTTACACCACTAACGAAAGAACAGGCATTCGTCCAACTATTGAACTTAATGGGATCTGGGGAGGTTATACAGGAGAAGGAGCGAAAACAGTTTTGCCATCAAAAGCATATGCAAAAATTTCAGCCAGACTCGTTCCTAACCAGTCTTCAAAAGTAATAACAGAAAAATTGCTTGACTACTTCAAAAAAGTTGCACCTCCAGGTGTTACGGTAAAAGCAGAGGAACACCATGGTGGCGAACCGTATATGACTCCGATAGATTCACTTGCATATAAAGCTGCAGCAAAAGCAATCGAAGCGAGCTTCGGAAAAGCGCCTATCCCTGTACGTGGTGGTGGAAGCATTCCTATCTGCGCACTTTTTGAAAAAGAACTGGGTATCAAAATCGTATTTATGGGTTTTGGATTGGACAGTGATAACCTCCATTCACCAAATGAAAAATTTGAACTGCATAATTTTTATAAAGGCATTGAAACGATTCCGTTTTTCCACAAATTTTTTGCGGAAATGAATCATTAGGACACAAAAACCTGGGTCAAATCAATTATTATTTGTTTAAAAATTGATTATCTTTCAAGGGTTGACACCCTATTGTTATTAAAAAACAATATAATATGAAGCACTTCAAGAAAGGAGAAATTCCAGATCTTCCTTTTAATTTGGCTGTGAAAAAAGTAACCCCCGTACGATTCCTACAAATCCAGGAGCCATTTGAAGTTGAGACTATTGAAGGGTTGTATAAAGGCAAGCCAGGTGATTATTTAATGGTTGGAACAGAGGGCGAACTTGTTCCATGTGATAAATCGATCTTTGAAAAGAACTACGAAATTCTAATTCCCGCTTCTGCATCGTTATGATATTTTAAAAGAAAAAGCCATCACTCAATTCGTGATGGCTTTTTTATTTGTGAGCAATTCTACTGCTCAATATGTTTTTTTTCCAAATTATTTTGCGCCGGGAGGACAATGTTCAACAAGGTAATTTGTATACAGTGTTCTCAAATGTAATGTCGTTCCCGCACCTTCAAAAATTCCATGGGAACGATTTGGATAGGCCATAAACTGAAACTGCTTGTTGTATTTAATCAGTTCATTTAACAGCATCTCTGCATTTTGATAATGTACATTATCATCACCAGTTCCGTGGATGTATAATAAATTTCCTCTCAGATTTTTTGCATAGGTGATTGGTGAACCATTTACAAAATCTTCTTTATTCTCCTGAGGTAATCCCATATATCTTTCCTGGTAAATATTGTCGTAAGTGAGCTGGTTTGCAACAGATGCAATAGCAATTCCTGTTTTGAAAATATCAGGATATTGAAAGAGGAGGTTCAATGTACTTGAAGCGCCACCACTCCATCCCCAGGAAGCAACCCGGCTTGTATCTAAATAGGAATGGGTTTGCAAAAGCTTTTTCATAGCCATTGCCTGATCGCGAATATTAATACGGCCAATATTTCGATAAATAGATTTACGCCATGCTGCTCCCTGCAATGTTGGAGTACCCCGGTTATTAAATGAAACATAGAAGTATCCACTCTTCGACATATCGCCAACGAACAATGAGTTATTACCTGTAAAATAGGTATCGGCTACTGTGGCAGATGCAGGCTCGCCATAAACAAAAAGTACAATTGGATATTTTTTTGTGCTGTCGAAATCCTGAGGCTTCACCATCCAACCGTCCATTGTAATTCCATCTTCAGTAGTGATTTTGAAAAATTCCAGATTCCTTTTCTCCACCACCTTCATTGTTTTTGCAATACTTTCTGCTTCTTTAAGTGGTTTGTGATCGGGTAGACTTACCCATTCTGTAGCAGGCGCAACGGTATGACTATTGAAATGATGGATTGCAAATTTTGCACCAGGAGAAATATCATAGGAATGTGTTCCCTGTAATTCTTTTGGAGAAACAAGTTCAGGTTTCCCTTTGCCATCCATTTTTGTCCGATATAAATAACGTTGCAATGGATTATCAGGGGAAGCAATGAAATAGACGTAATTATTTTTTTCATCAATGCAACTGATTGTTGCAATATCAAAATTTCCTTTTGTTAGCAAGGTTTCCTTTTTCCCATCGCGGGTAACTCTAAAAATATGTCTCCAACCATCTTTTTCACTTACCCAAAGAAATTCATTCCCGTTATTCAGCCATTCCCAACCAATTGGGTTACGGCTCCATCTGTGTTTTGTATCGATCCAGGCTTTATCTGATTCAGAATAAATCAATTTTGGAGCTGCACCATTAACGGGGCAAAGAAAAATATGGCTCTCGTTTTGATGACGATTCAATTGCTGAACGACGAGTTCGGAATTATTTGCAGCCCATTCCATACGGGGAATATAATTCTGCTGAGGATCTCCGGGGATATTCATCCAGGTAGTTGTGCCACCATCTGCAGATACCACGCCCACTTTTACTGGCGAAGGCGACTCCCCAACCTTAGGATATTCAACAGGTACTATAAAAGAATAAATTGAATCAGTTGTATTCACCATAAGATAGTCGCGAATCTTATTTGCATCTACCTGCCAGTACGCAATAAGTTTGCTATCCGGGCTCCATCTGAATCCATCCCTGCAATCAAATTCTTCTTCATATACCCAGTCAAATGTTCCGTTGATCATTTTTCGGGTACCGTCTGACGTTAGTGCCGTGGTCTTGCCACTGACAATATCCTCTACATAAATATTATGCCCGCTTACATAACCTACTTTTTTTCCGTCGGGAGAAATCTTTGCATACATCAGGCTCTGACTGGGTTGGTCTTTCCCAATCTGCCTGAGTTTGCCAGTCGCAACATCCAGCAAATAATAATCACCGCGGGTATTATATCTCCATACTCTTGCCGTATTGGAGAAAATGAGGATTTCTGAATTGTCTTCACTGAGTTGAAAATCCGCCACCGTAATAGGCTTTGAAGCTCCCTGGGGAGTGAGTTGGTCTTCTTTAACCAGGTCCGTTTGTTTTCCGGTTAGCAAATCAGTGACACGGATGCCATTTTTATTTATTTCATAGTATCCATTTCCATCCCTTGTCCAGGTTATTTCCTGTGGACGGAACTGAGCGGTCGCAGCCGACAAAAGAAAAATAAAAATTACAGGCAGTGAGAATTGAAGTTTTCCCGGTTTCATTAATTTGAAATTTGAATGGTAAAAATAAGGAAGAATGGATATTTGGACGTGCGCCTTTGCTGAACTTTGCGTCTCCTATGTTTACAAAATAGTTCTTTGAGATAAAGTTAAGATACCAATAGATTTGAATAAATAAGTGAAAAGGG
>PSRI01000217.1 GCA_003175935.1 Bacteroidota bacterium | reverse complement strand
TGAAAGTGTATGACAATGATGGAAGTTTCTATTACAGTAAAACAGTTGTAATCTTCAATAATAATGTAGGAATTGAAGTACTTGGACTATCACCAAATATCATTTACAATTCTGCCAATCTGAGTGTGACTTCTTCTGCAAGGGCTCAGATTAATATTATGGTTTCTGATGTTCAGGGTAGAATTGTACAGCGCATGTCCAAAGACGTAATGGCTGGTGAAAATTCTATCAACCTTAATTTCAGTTCTCTTCCAGCAGGAACTTATCAGCTGACAACATCAACTACAGATGGAGCGATTAAGACACTAAGATTTATGAAACTCTAAACCTGTTTTCTATAAAATAAAAGACCTCTTCTTTTGAAGAGGTTTTTTATTTGCATGAATTAATTTAGAAGGTTCTATTCAGATTTTTCAAGTTCGTAGGCTTCATCCACCAATAAATCTGCTCCATCCGCAGCAGCTGTTGCCAGTTCATCGCAGCGATTGTTGAAAGGATTATCTGCATGTCCCTTCACCCAAATAAATTGGATATTTTGATTCTGTGCAAGTTGATGGTAGCGTAACCAGAGATCTTTATTCTTTTTTCCGCCTTTAAAATTCGTGGCGATCCAGTTTTTCAACCAGCCCTGTTGGACTGATCGAACGACATACTGACTGTCACTATAAATAAGAATTTGAAGATTGTTTTTTTTGAGAGTTTCAAGCGCAGCAATTACAGCCATGAGTTCCATTCTATTATTAGTAGTGAGCCTGTAGCCTGCAGATAATTCCTTACTCACAGATCCCCATTTTAAAATCGCTCCATAGCCACCCGGACCTGGATTTCCCCTGGCAGCACCATCTGTGTAAATGATCAACTTTTTTTCAGTCAAGATATTTGAATTTGTATTCGATTTACACGAAACCGAATTGAAAATAAAATTTATTAAACGAATTATCCAGGAAGTTCAGCAACACCTAACATATAAGTGGCCGCATATCCTGAAATCAACACCCGATTTCCGCTTAATTCACATTCTAATTCTCCTTTTCTTCCCGACAATTGCTGTGCAGTCAACTTATTTTTTCCGAGTATTTGCGCCCAATAAGGCGTTAATAATGTATGTGCCGAACCCGTAACCGGATCTTCGTCGATTCCACTTTGTGGGAAAAAACATCTTGAAACGAAATCTACATCTTCCCCTCTTGCACTTACAATAACGCCACGACTTTTTATTTTGGCAATAGTGCGCAGGTCGGGTACAATCCTTTCAATATTTTTTTGGCTGTCAGTTATTACTAGAAAATCTGTGCTGCCTTTAATTACTTCAACAATATTTATTCCCAGGCCTTCATGGAGTTCAGCAGGTGGATCATCTGTTTTCTCGTACTGATCTTTTGGAAAATCGAGAGTTAATTTCCCTGATTCACCTTTCAAAACTCTAAGTGGACCACTTTTTGAATTGAAAACAATTTCTTGCGAAGGATACTGTAAATGATTAAAGAATACGTGAGCTGAAGCGAGTGTTGCATGACCACAAAGATCCACTTCAACAGTGGGAGTGAACCATCGAATGCGAAATCCCTCATCTTCTTTTACGATATATGCGGTTTCTGCAAGGTTATTTTCCATTGCTATTCGCTGCATTAAATCTTCAGGCAACCATTTATCGAGCGGACAAATGGCTGCGGAATTGCCTCCAAATACTTTTTTGGTGAAAGCATCCACCTGGTAAATTGAAACTTTCATACGTTTTAAATATTAATATTAAACCTGGAACACACCAAGTTTCATGGTTTCATTATTCTTTGAATGATTGGCTGCGGAAATTCCTTCTGAGATGATCTGGCGGGTTTCAATGGGATCAATTATTGCGTCTACCCATAAGCGTGCAGCAGCATAATACGGAGTGGTTTGTTTATTGTATTTATCGATTATTTCATTCAGCAATTTTTTTTCTTCTTCAGCACTCACTTCCTGTCCTTTCGATTTCATGCCAGCAACCTGTATTTGCAAAAGTGTTTTTGCTGCCTGATCTCCTCCCATTACTGCAATTTTTGCTGACGGCCAGGCATAAATAAACCTTGGATCATAAGCCTTTCCGCACATGGCATAGTTTCCTGCGCCGTATGAGTTTCCAACAATGATTGTAATTTTTGGAACGATTGAATTGGCAACCGCATTCACCATTTTGGCTCCATCTTTAATAATTCCCGCATGTTCACTTCGGGAACCAACCATAAATCCGGTAACATCCTGCAGAAATACAAGCGGAATATTTTTTTGATTGCAATTCATAATGAAACGGGCGCCTTTATCGGCGCTGTCATTATAAATGACGCCGCCCATTTGCATTTCGCCTCGTCTGCTCTTCACAATTTTTCTTTGATTGGCTACAATGCCAACAGCCCATCCATCTATTCTTGCATATCCGCACAAAATACTCTTGCCATAATCCTGTTTGAACTGATCAAAATCAGAATCGTCTACGATGCGTTCAATTATTTCAAGCATATCGTAGGATTTGGTAGGATCAGTCGGCATCACTCCATATATTTCCTGCGGATTTTTTTGGGGAGCCCTGGATTTTATTCTGTCAAATCCTGCATTTTCCTTTGCGCCTATTTTGGCAATTAGTTTTTTTACTTCGTTGAGGCATTCCTGTTCGCTCTGAAATTTATAATCTGCGATACCTGAAATTTCAGTGTGGGTAACCGCACCCCCAAGTGTTTCTGTATCAACATCCTCACCAATTGCGGCTTTCACGAGATAAGGTCCAGCCAGGAAAATGGATCCATTACCTTCTACCATTAAAGTTTCATCACTCATGATGGGTAAATAAGCTCCTCCGGCTACACAGGCACCCATAACCGCAGCAATCTGTGGAATGCCCATGGCACTCATTCTCGCATTGTTTCTAAATATTCTGCCGAAATGTTCTTTGTCAGGAAAAATTTCATCCTGCATGGGAAGGAAAACACCAGCGCTATCCACGAGGTAAATGATCGGTAATTGATTTTCCATCGCAATCTCCTGCATGCGAAGATTTTTCTTGCCTGTAATTGGAAACCATGCACCCGCTTTTACGGTTTGATCATTGGCGACAATTACACATTGCTTTCCGCTAACATATCCCACACCCGCAACAGTTCCACCAGCGGGGCAACCACCTTGCTCTTCGTACATTTCATAACCTGCAAATGCACCTATTTCAATAAATGGCTTATCCGAATCGCGTAAATATTCAATGCGTTCTCTCGCCGTGAGCTTATTTTTTTCTTTTTGTTTTTCAATGGCCTTTTTTCCTCCACCTACATGAATCTTTTCCAACTTCTGACGAACCTGGCTCATCATCAATTTCATTGCATCTTCGTTCTTGTTCGATTCTATATTCATGAGGTGGTTTGTAGTTTGTAGTTTGTGGTTTGTAGTTTATGGTTTAATGTATTTACTACATAATTTCCTGTCTTTATACTAAGTACTCTATACTAAGTACTCTAAATTGGTCCTTCTTTATATCCAGGTACCAGGTACATTTAGTCTGGTTTGTTGTTTATAGTTTGTAGTGAAGCAAATATTATTTTATTGAGTACAATAGACCAAAAACTATAAACCAACCACAATCTATTTTGACGCCCAATAATCGATTACGAATGCCTTTTCAATAAATGGTCCCGCCTTTTCAATGAATGCTTTGTGAGCCGGGTGTGGCAGGTAAGCATCCCGATCTTTTTCGCTCGCAAAAGTTACCAGGAAGCAATGCGTATAGCCCTGGGCTAAATTTTCCGGACTATTGTTTGTTCCCCATTCAAATCCTTTTATTTCACTTACTTTAGATGGCAATGCCCGAAAGGCGTCTTCCACAGTCTTGATTTGGTCTGCAGTAGTTCCATCTTTAAATTTAAAAATTACTACGTGTCGGAGCATTTTCTCTTCTTTTTGATGAAAAGATAAAACAGCAATGGCCAGAATTGCCAGGGCGATTGAAGAAAATAAGAGTTTCGATTTCATTTTTACAGTAGTTTATGGTATGTAGTTTGTTGTTTGTGGTTTGTTTGTAATTTTCAAGCGCTGCAAATCCAAAATCCCCGCCCGTATCGAATGGTACCTGCCCGAATGACTCGTTCAGGCGGGCGTTCGGGCGGAGTTTGTAGTTTGTTATTTGTAGTTTGTTGTTTGTAGTTTATTGTTTGTGGTTTGTTGTGTAATTGCCAGGCCAGCAAATCCAAAATCCATGATTCAAATGTCCACGCTAAGACGCAGCTGAGCGATCAGTAAAAATGAAACAATTCGGGTGCTTTTGCAAAATTGTGCCCGGAATCTGCTTTGAAATTTCACCATTAATCACCTCATTCAAAATTGCTTTTTTATGTGCACCATTTACAATTAAAAATACAGTTTTTGCATTCATTAAAGTTGCAAGTCCCAGCGTTATTCCCTGAGTAAGTTCTTTTCCAGAAGAAAAATATTTTTGTCCGACAGATTTGGTTGAATCACTCAATTGTGAAACATGCGCGAGATGATGATCGGATGTTCCGGGTTCGTTAAGACCGAGATGACCATTTACTCCGAGTCCAAGGATCGCTAAATCAATTTTACCACCTTTTTTAGAAATGAATGATAAAACCCTGGTGCATTCATTTTGCAAATCCTGCGCTTTACCATCGAACATGGTATATTCATCTTTGTTTTTATTCATGGGCTCAAGTAGTGTGCGAAAAAGGTAATTTCCACAACTGCCCTCATCATTTTGGTTCATGCCCACCCATTCATCAAGTGCAATAAAATTCCAATTGGCAATATTTGAATCGGATGAATTTTTCATCTTCACAAAATTTCTGTACATGCCGGTAGGAGTATCGCCTGAAGCAATGCATACCAGGGGATTTGCAATTCGGAATAAAAGTTCAACCGCCTTTTCAGCCGCAACTTTTGACATTTCATCGTAACTATCGCTAACAAAGACTTTCATGGATTGAAAATTAAGATGAATTCTTAAATCAACAGTAAACAAATTTCCTAATTACTGGCTCCGGGGTTTACCATGCCGTTATTGGCTATTTTACGGCTAAAAATATCCTGACTATAACCTGTTACACCTAAATCGGACAATTTGGTACCGCCGTACTTAATTGGAGATGTTTTCGAAAGTCTAAACCTCTGAAAACTTGTTTGGGCTGAGTCCAGTTGCGGATCGATGTAAACGCCGGTCTGCATGCCATTGAAAGTCTCCTGTCCTTTTGCAAATGACTTCCATTCGGACAAACCTCTATAAACCTTACGATTCCAAATGAAGCTGGGCCGATTGCTGTATGAATAATAACTATTTGAAATAAATTTGATATTGCTTGTGTCTATAGCATCTGAACTGTTCACAAATTCAACTGTTCCCTGCGTTAGGAAAATATTATTCGCCAGTATAACTCCAGACATATTGGGTCCTATTATCTGAACAGCACACGGATTTCCATTCACAATGTTGTTGGTACTCACAAAGACCGTATTGTTGTATACAATTGACTTTCTAACCTGATATTGATTGCTTACTCCCCAAATGGTAATACCACCATAACTATTTTTCCTTCCATCGTTTTCGCTGATATTAAAACGGATCGTATCGTTGACAAAAGGAGTAGCTGCCCCGTATTCAGCGAGGAGATAACCTGCTCCCTCGTTATCGTGCGAATAGTTGAACTGAATAACGCAATTAGATGAACCTCCATCTATATCAAACCCTCCGCCATCTTTTCCTGCTCCTGCGTGATTGTGATGTGACTCACAGTATTGGATAACTGCATTTTTGCAGAGCCATACCCATATTCCAACCGGTCCGCCAGCATTACATCTATTGTCGGCTCCATTATCAAAAGCTTTGCAGTACTGGATCGTAATATTTTCAACACTTCCGAAAACAATTCCATTGCCACTATGATTTTCTGTTTTCGTAAGGATGCCTCGGTTGCCATGTACATAACATTGATTCACCAAAAAGTTAGTGTGGGGGAAATGACTTTGATCGCCGTACGACCCTATCCCGGCTTCGCCATTGGCCGAGGATCTACATTCTTCCAGCATAACTTTATTGAATCCTTTGATTTGTCCACCTTCTGCGGAACCAAATAGAATTCCATATTTCCCAAAGCCAGAAGTTGAGCAATATAATATGGTTATATTTTCTGGTTGGTTTGTCTGAAGGTCAGAATAAAAGAAAATACCTGAACCTGAATTCTTCCCAACTCCATTCCCTTTGAAATTAATATTGGATACGACGATATTGGAACAATTTATTCCATAGAGGCCTGTGGAATCACCAGCGTCAATTGTCGCAGCTTCTTTTGGGTAGGAAGAAATAGTTACGGGCTCGGATGGGGTACCACTATCTGCCTTGTCCAGTTTAATGGTTCCGGTAAATGTTTTGCCTTTCTCCAAAAAGACATGAGATCCGGGTCTTAGGTCTACGCTATTGAGCTTAGCGAGCGTTTTCCATGCACGTTTCGGCGAGTGTCCGTCATTGTTATCATTTCCCGAAGGGCTGAGATAATAGGTTAATTGATTGTCCTGCCCGTTCAATTCAAATGAGGCTGCAATAAGAAGAAATAGCGAAATAAATTTGTAGATGGCCGGCATGAAGTAAAATTAATGGTTACGGTTAGCCAATTCGTATAGTTTAGCAGATTTATTTAAAGTTTGAGATGTAATTACCTTGTTAATGATGTTGAGATCTGAAAAACAAAGATTAATTTTTGAAAATGGGAACCCATATAGCTCAAAGGATCAAAGATTTTAATAAGGATCGATTGCATCAGTTTCTGCAATTAAAGTATAAGCTGATGGCGCAAAATAGTTTCAGATTTTACAGAGGTTCCTGCCATTTGTTTTATGACGACCTCTCAAAACATAAACCGTTTCAATCTTTTCCGCATACCTGGATATGTGGCGATCTGCATCTTGAAAACTTTGGAACATTTAAGGGTGATAACCGACTTGTTTATTTTGACCTGAATGATTTCGATGAAGCCATACTGGCACCCGTTTCATTTGAAATTCTTCGAATGCTTACAAGTATTTTTTTAGGCGCGCAGGAGGTCGGTTTAAAACTTGCTCAAACAAGGTCCATAGCAAAACTTTTTGTTGATGAATATTCAACAATCCTGGCCAAAGGCAAACCAAAATATATAGAGCTGGAAACGGCCAGGGGAATTGTAAGAAGATTTTTGCTCGAAGTGGAGCAAAGAAAACAAAAGACGCTGCTCAATTTGAAAACAATAAAGAAAAGGAACGAGCTGTTCCTTCTCATCGATAATAAGAAATCATTCGCCCTCGATAAAAAACTAAAGAAGCAGATCTTACATCATGCCCAGGGTTGGATAAATAAAAGAAAGTTTTCAAAATACAAACATCTCGCCAGGGACGCAGCCTATCGGGTAGCCGGCACCGGCAGCCTCGGACTTGAGAGATTCGAAATTCTGGTTGAAGTTCGAAGTGCAACGCCCAAATATTTTTTGCTGGATATGAAGGAAGCTAAAGATTCATGTATCTCGAGGCGAACGCGTATCAAACAACCTCATTGGGAATCGCAGGCCGAAAGGATCATATTTACACAGGAGTTGATGCAAAATGTTGCGCCCGCTGTATTAACCCCGGTAAAATTTAAAAGAAAAAGCTTTGTGGTAAAGGAATTGCAACCTGTAGCCGACAAGATTAATTTGATTGGATTGAATTCCCTGGAAGAAATCCAAAGAGTGATTTTAGACATGGCATTGTTAAGTGCTTCGGCTCATTTGAGAAGTGCAGGAAGAAAAGGGTCTGCATCTGCCGATGAACTTATCGAATTTGGAAAAGCTAAGCAATGGCAAAAGAAATTTCTTCAATATTCAGAGAGGTATGCAACTCAAGTGAAGAAAGATTATCAGTCTTTTCTAAAGGCTTATCGTTCTGGATTCTTCAAATGAACGCTGTATATTTATAAAAACTCAGATTTTGATCCCCACTGAAATTTTAATCAAACTTGTACTGGCCATTGTAATTGGCGGATTGATTGGTGCGGAAAGAGAATATAGAAGCAAATCGGCTGGATTTAGAACGCTCATGCTGATTTGTTTGGGAGCAACAGTATTTACTATTATGTCGCAGATCCTTGGAGGTGTATCCACGCCAGACAGGATCGCTTCGAATGTCGTAGTGGGAATTGGTTTTGTAGGCGCTGGCGTAATTTTTAAATCCGCCGACAGCAGGGTAAATGGCATTACTACCGCTGCTACCATTTGGGTTACTGCAGCATTAGGAGTTGCAATCGGTGCAGGAAGAGAATTGCTCGCAGTGGGAGCCTGTTTGTTGGTCCTCGCGATTTTGTTCTTATTCACCACACTTGAAGGTTGGATCGATAAAAAAAATCAAATCAGGATTTATAAAATTGTTTGCCCGTTTGAAAATATCACACTCAGTCGCTTTGAAGAAGTTTTCAAAGACCATCATCTCAAACATAAAAGAAGCCGGCAGTCAAAAATAGGTGGAATAATTACCGGTGAATGGCTGGTTCAGGGCACAGAGAAAAACCATCTCGAATGTATCAATTACATTTTGCAGGATGAATCTGTAAACGAATTCGATTTCTGATCAGGAATTTATTTTACTTCTTTATTCAGCCAGTCCCTGATAATATCTAAAGCCTCTGGCGAAAAGGTTTCTTCAAGTTTTCCATATTCAGCGAGCTGGCAGGACTTACAATGTTGAAATAAATGATTGAGCCCGGGTAATTCCTGTGTTTTATACGATGGAGATTTGCTTTTTTTAAGTGCTGAATCGATTCCTGCCAGATTTGATTTAGAAATCACCTGTACATCTTTGCTGCCATTTAACGCAAGCACTTTGCAACTTAATTTTTGTATTGCCGGAGCTGGATCATATCCAAGAAAAAATCTGAACCACGGATTGTATAAGCCATCAACAATAGTGTTTACATATTTATTACGAGAGCTATCATCATAAATTCCAGTTGTTGCTCTCACAGCAGCCGAAGGTGTTTGTTGTTGCCATGTCGTTACCAGCTGATTTACTTTTTCCTTTGCAGTTTCTTTCGAATCTGCGCCGGGAATTATTTCTATCATCGATTTGTAAAGACTGAGAAATTTTTCTGAAGCTGAATGCACAATTCCCACAGATTCTAAAATCGCTCCATTTTGTTCGGTCATTAATTGAGTGATCTTAACTCCCGGTCCGGCTAGTAATACGATAAATGAAACATCTTTTCTTTTAATAGCAACCATTGGCGCAATCATGCCACCTTCACTATGCCCGATCAAACCGATTTTTTTATGATTTACTTCTTTCCGTGTATTTAAATAATTAAGAGATTCTTCCACATCATTTGCAAAATCCTGCGATGTTGAATTTTCAAAATCTCCTGTAGATTTTCCTTTGCCACGATCATCCACTCTCAAAACCACATACCCATTTTTAGTGAGATAATCTGCAATTACTGCAAATGGTCTGTGACCTAATAAATCTTCATCGCGACCCTGTTGACCTGATCCGGTAATCATAACAAGTGCAGGAAACGGGCCTCTTCCATTGGGAATTGTTATTGTTGCTCCATATTGAAGTTTTGTATTCGCGCCATCGTATTCAACGCTGTCACTTTTGTATGGGAATGGCGGCTTTGGTGTTTGGGGACGAATCAGTTCCTCAACATGATCCACTTTCTTTAAATCCAAAGGGAACAATTTACCCTGGCTCCATTCTCCATTTATTGTTGAAGAATTTTTTATTTTGCCAGCGTACCTGCCATTGACAGACGAGACTTCAATAATGAGACTATCACCTTTAATACTGGTTCCTGAAGTTGGAAATCCTTTCGAATTCTGATCAGGGCTATCCATTACCGTTATCAATTTCCCTGTAGAATCAGCACTGATATGGAAGACAAGTCTGAGTTGAAGTCCAGCATTGATTGTTCCCTGCCAGATACCGACAACCGAAGTTTGTGCCAAACTAATTTTTGCAAATAAAAAGGTGAGAAGAAGGAGCAATTGAAATTGTCTCATGAAGCGAAGTTGCTCACAAATCTAAAGAAAAGTACCTAGTGTTATGTTAATTGTAAAGTGACCAATTCATTCGCGAATTGTGGGAGTTCAAACCTAAGGATATTAGCTCTCAAAATTATATTCGTTTGTAGTAATCCGGAGCCACTCGCTCCACTAGTGGGGCGCTCGGAAGATCTACATCTCCAATACTAAATCTTTTTTTGCGATCACCTTCGGTGATCTTTCTGTTC
>PSRI01000208.1 GCA_003175935.1 Bacteroidota bacterium | reverse complement strand
TTTTTTTGTGCCCAAAAAAATATAAAGATACTGTAAAGGTTAAAAACAAATTAAAATTCCGCGAATAATATTACCACAAATTAAATTAAATATGTTATACTAATTGTATCAAATTGATGAATGAGTATAACATTAATGTGGAAGGAGCCGTCAAATGAAAGCAAGAATTGCAATCAACGGTTTTGGAAGAATTGGAAGAATGGTTTTTAGAAAAGCTATAATGGAAGATAAGCTTGAAATTGCTGCTATAAATGCAAGTTACCCTGCTGAAACGTTAGCACATTTAATAAAATATGACTCTAATCATGGTCCATTCAATGGTGAAGTCATTGCATTGGAAAATGAATTAATTGTTAATGGAAAAAGAGTAAAGCTATTAAGTAATCGTAACCCGGAACAGCTTCCATGGGGAGAAATGGGAATTGACATTGTCATCGAGGCAACTGGAAAATTTAATTCCCGAGAAAAAGCAAGTTTACATTTGGATGCGGGTGCAAAGAAAGTGATTCTTACAGCACCGGGAAAAAATGAAGATGTGACGATTGTCATGGGAGTAAATGAAGACATGCTTGATATTGAACAACATCAAATCATATCAAATGCATCCTGTACAACCAATTGCCTTGCTCCGGTTGCAAAAGTACTGGACGAGAAATTTGGAATTGAGAATGGATTAATGACCACCATTCATGCCTATACAAATGATCAAAAAAATATCGATAATCCACATAAAGATTTACGCCGTGCACGTGGTTGCGCCCAATCGATCATTCCAACGACAACAGGGGCAGCCAAAGCATTAGCACTTGTTCTACCGCAGTTAAAAGGAAAACTGCATGGTCTTTCACTAAGAGTGCCAACACCAAATGTTTCACTAGTTGATTTAGTAGTCGACTTAAAAAAGGATGTAACAGCGGAGGAAGTTAATAACGCTTTCATTGAAGCGGCCAAAGGCCCATTAAAAGGGATTCTTGGATTTACCACTGAACCACTTGTGTCTGTAGATTTCAATTCAAATGAACACTCAGCTATTATCGATGGGCTAACAACAATGGTGATGGGCGAGAATAAAGTAAAGGTTTTAGCATGGTATGATAATGAGTGGGGATATTCATGTCGGGTTGTGGACTTAACTCTACATGTCGCACAAGCAATGGTAAAGATAGCTCGAGTTAAAGTAAGTTAATATTTAATTGATTGCTGCCAATTTGGCAGCAATTTTTTTATATTGATTCAAGCTTGAATTTTTAGCCAATTAGGGAGAAAGCAGTATATAATAGAATGAAAATCTTTTTAATATTTCTTTTCATGTTGTTAACGCTAAGAAACAAAGGTATTTTATGGGAGGATGAACATGGCAATAACAGATATTTTCTTACGGTATAAAAAAGAAGTTGAAACCTCTGACAAGCAGAGGGATGAAAACTTAAAAACTCATTATTACAAAGGAAGTGTCAATCAAATCTTCGAAATGGTGGAAGAGATTATTTCCCACGATGCTGATAGCAGAATTATAACTGTCTCAAAAGAACGCGGAGAAATAGCTGTTGAAATTAATAAGCCATTTCCATGTTTTATGGTGGTTTCTATTGTTTCCGCAAAGCCTTTAGAAACAGCAGTGGACTTTACCATTTCGACAGAAAAAATATCTCTTTTGGGAGTAAATCCAGCTTTAAGAAAAAGAATTATTTCCTTCTATGATCGCATCGACAAACGACATAGTTAAAGTAATGAGGTTGGTTAAATTTCATCAAGTAGTACTTGTTTTACCTTGTCCTTTTTAATATGATAAGAATGTATAAATTTTTGACTTTGAGAAAACTTCCTGCATATTGCTAAGCGAATAGTACTTCGCTAAACGGACATTTGCGCTTTGCCTATACATAGTATATTTAGGACACTTTTTGTTACAATGAATTTGGAGTGATGATTCATGAAATGCCCTTCATGTCAAAATTACGGTACACGAGTGCTTGATTCCCGGCCTGTTGACGAGGGGCGGGCTACACGAAGACGGCGGGAATGTGAAGAATGCGGCTATCGCTTTACTACTTTTGAAAAAATAGAGGATATACCGCTTATCGTTGTTAAAAAAGATGGAACACGCGAAGAATTCAGCCGTGACAAAATATTACGCGGTTTAATCAAAGCATGTGAGAAAAGGCCAGTGGCACTAAAAGATCTTGAAGATATTACCCATGGAGTGGAAAAAGATATCCGCAGTCAAGGGATTTCTGAAATTAAAAGTGATGAAGTAGGAGAAATGGTGATGGACAGGCTCGCCTCTGTGGATGAAGTTGCCTATGTCCGTTTTGCTTCAGTTTATCGTCAATTTAAAGATATTAATGTTTTTATTGAAGAACTAAAAGAATTAATTGAAAAAGAGAAATCCTAGGGGCTAAAAATATTTGGCTCCTTATTCTTTGAAGAAAGGTTTGAAAGCTATGGGGCAGCATTGGCAGGAACTTGTTCCAATTGATCGTTATATCGTTCATGCAAGTGGGCTCCTTTATGAGTATGATCGGAAGGTTCTGACTTTTTTATATCAGCCGCTAATTGGGCCAGTTTGTTTGAGTTTGTACATGACATTATGGGCGGAGCTAGAAGAAAATCGTTTATGGTCGGAAGCCTCATCCCATCATATATTAATGAATCTGCTTGGGCTTAATTTAAAGGATATTTATGAAGCACGGCTAAAATTGGAAGGCATGGGCCTTTTAAAAACGTTAGTGAATGAAGAAGATGAAATCCGTTCTTTTATTTATGAACTGCAGCCTCCGTTAACTCCAGAGCAGTTTTTCTTAGATGGAATGTTAAATATATATTTATTTAGAAAAATTGGCAAAAACCACTTTTTTCGTTTGAAGCGTTTTTTCAGTGACCGCAAAACTCCAACAGATAAAGAATATCATGACGTGACAAGGGCTTTTCAGGATGTTTATTCATCAGCTACTCCAAAAACATTAAAATATTTACAGGATGTTTCAAGTGATTTAAATGCAGATGATGACAACATTTTTATCGGCCGAAAAGGACAAAATGAGATTCAAATCGATTCCAGTCATTTTGATTTTGCTTTATTAATGGATGGTTTAAATGAATCGCTGATTCCTCAAAAAGCGATCAATCAGAAAGTAAAGGATGCTATAAGCAATTTAGCCTTTCTTTATGATATAGATGCTATCCAAATGAAGAAGTTCTTACTGGATGCCTTTAATCCTAACAATGATGAAATTGATATTGAAGAGCTAAGAAAAGCTGCCCGGGATTGGTATCAATTTGTTAATTATGATGAACTTCCAAGTCTGATCGAGCGAACACAGCCACTGAAGTATCAAGTTCAATTGCAAGAACCAAAAACGCCTAAAGAAAAAATGATCCGTTATTATGAAACAACCTCCCCTTTAAAGGTTTTAATCGATCGTTCCAACGGAGCTGAACCTGCTTCATCCGACTTAAAAGTAATTGAAAGTTTGATGATTAATCAGCATTTGCCAGCGGGAGTAGTCAATGTTTTAATTGATTTTGTACTATTACAAACTGATATGAAGTTTACAAAAAATTATGTTGAAAAGATTGGCAGTCAGTGGGCCAGGAAGAACGTAAAAACGGTAATAGAAGCAATGGATCTCGCGATTAAAGAAAATGAGTCAAAAGCTTTCTCAAGCGGGGACAAACCTAGGACAAAATCCGTCAAACAAAAACCAATTCGGACAGAAATTCTGCCTGATTGGTTTGAAGAAGAACAGCAAAAAAGAACGGAAAGTCCTCATAAGGAAAAAGAAACGGATTTAGAAGCAAAAAAACGAGAAATTGAAGAAATCCTTAAGGAGTTTAAGAAGTAGGAGGTGGAGAAATGGAAAATATAAATGAGACCCTAAAAAGGTTAGCATCAAATCAAAGCTTTCAAAAACGTTATGCCGAAATTAGAAACCAGGTTCTCAACCATCCTGACATAAAAGATTTTTTAGCAAAAAACAGTGATAGCTTAAATCAGGAAATGATTGAAAAAAGTATAACAAAACTGTTTGAATATATGAACCAAAGTAAGGATTGTAATAAATGTATCAGCCTTGATAAATGTACTAACGTTATGAAGGGTTATCATCCAAAATTGGTCATTACTCGAAACAGTATCGATGTAGAATATGTACGTTGTCCTCGCAAAATCATGGATGATGAAAAGCGGAAAAATGAACGGTTAATCAAAAGTTTGCATGTGCCGAAGGATATTTTATCAGCATCCTTTGAGGACCTTAATCAGGATACAGCACGATTTGAGGCAATAAAAAGGGCTGTACTTTTTGTAAAGAACTATGGAGAGGATCATCATCAAAAAGGTTTGTATTTATATGGAAAGTTCGGTGTGGGAAAATCCTATTTACTGGGAGCCATAGCAAATGAGCTTGCCAAAAACCAAATTTCCTCGATGATTGTGTATGTTCCCGAATTATTTAGGGAATTAAAAAATTCCATCAGTGATTCCACCCTGAATGAAAAGATTGAGGCATTAAAAAACGAACAAATCCTGATGTTGGACGATATTGGTGCCGAGGCTGTTTCAAGTTGGACAAGAGACGAAATATTAGGACCCATCCTCCAATTTCGTATGCTTGAGAACCTGCCAACCTTTTTTACCTCCAACTTTGACCTTCAAGGGCTCGAGCATCATTTGGCCCACAGTCAAAGAGGTGAAGAAGAAAAGTTAAAGGCCGGAAGGATCGTGGAGCGAATACGCTATTTATGCGTACCAGTCGAAGTGGATGGACCGAATCGCAGATATTAGAATTCTTTCATGTGAAAAAACTGCCGCTTGGGCGGTTTTTTCTTTTGCCGTCATTTGTACTCACTTCTATTTTGGCCAAGTACCCCATATACATTAATTACAGAAATATTAATGAAGGGGGGATTGTGTTGGCAGAAATCATCTTCCAAAGTAAGGATGATGCAGAAAAATTTTATCATCACTTGCTGAAAGTTTTAAAGCTTACACCTGATAATGAAAAAATTCTTCTCTATGAAGACCGCCATATACTTAAGATCACAGAAGACAAACTTACACATAATTGTTTGAATCATATTCGAAAAGCATTTTATGAGTTTGTCACAGAGATTAAAAGGGATGATTGGTTTAAGAGGATTTTAGCGGAAAATTATTTTTTTCAAGATCCCGAAGAACAACTGCATGTTATGGAAATCATCTATTCGATCCTTGATGGGGAAAGAAAAGATCTTGAGATTTTTCTCGAAAAGAAAAGTCAGGAACAAAGAATTATCGAAGCCATTGATCAAGTTTTTCAAGATAATATCTCACTCTCGTTTGATTCCTTTATTAAATTTCGCTTGCGTCCATATTTACTTGATTTAGAAAGCTATGTCAAGATTTCCATCGATGAATACAAGATGGAGCAGGAATATCAAATCTTTGTTCAAACCCTTCGTGAATTTTTACAGGATCGAACACCCAAAATGGAGATTCTGCATTTGTTGTTAGATGAAGAAATCATATTTTATAATGAAAAAATAGAAGAAATTAAAAGAGGTGAACTGATCAAGATGATTGACAGGAAACTGCTTTCTAATCATCCTGTCTATGTTGATTCTGCTTCGATCGCTCCTCTATTATCCATTGCTCCTGCAACAATATTTCTTTATACCAAAAACCCGGACGAAGCGCTTGTCAGGACAATTAGCAATATTTTTGAAGAGAGAGTAATGATCTTGCCGTTTGATCATTTTCAATGTTTGAATTGGTAAAATCACT
>PSRI01000128.1 GCA_003175935.1 Bacteroidota bacterium | reverse complement strand
TACATCTTCGCCTGAGCCTGGGCGATATCCTTCGTTATAAATGAGATAAATAATTTTGTGGACTATTGGCAACCTTGATTTTAACTGGAAGAAAAGCGGCTCTTTTAATAGAATTTTATCATCCTTAATTTTTTGCCTGGCCCTTTGCAACAATTTGTCAATTCCATCTTCTGTCATGCCCAATGCTTTTGCAATCGCCTGAACTTTTAAATTGGCAACATATTTCAGCGTTATTACAACCTGAACTTTAGGCGATAAATCAGGATGAGCACAGGCAAATAGCAGGCGAAGTTGTTGATCTTCTAAAACAAATTCAGACAGAATTGGCAACCCATTATCTTCTTCTTCAAATTTTGAAACGATCCTCATTCTTTTTTCCTGCTGAATTTTATTAAGAGCTTTGTTTCTGCACACTCTGTATATCCATCCGGCAGGATTTGTTGGCATCCCATCTTTTTCCCAGGAAATGATTGCAGATGCGAATGCGTCCTGAACAATATCTTCCACAGTCTCTAGACTAAGATCGCTGGAGAATTGTAAAAGCGAAGCCACCATGGTACCATAGTGGCTCTTATATAATATGTCGACTTCTTCCCTTATCAGTTTCTACTATTTAGATATGGTCAATCATTAAAACGGGTCTAACTTCCACGGCAGCTAAACCATTAATAACGAGTGGGCAGGTTTGTGCAATGGATACTGCCTGTTCCAGGTTTTGAGCCCGGGTTAATATAAAACCACTAATCGCTTCCTTTGCTTCTATGAATGGTCCGTCGGACAGTACCTGGTTGGATGTAGTTACATATCTAACGGTATTCAAAAGCGGATCGCTGGAAACATAGTTCCCCGATTGTGCAAGAGATTCAACCCAACGGGTCATGAGCTGCAAATTTTTTTCATGTTCCTGGCTCGTTACGTCGCGGGTATTTAAATCTTCCCTGATTAAGAACAAAAATTTATCCATGTAAAAGAGTTGATAATAATTTTAGATGGCAAATTCAGAGTATTAAATATACTCAATTTCGTTTTGATGAAATCATCAGTTATGTCCACTGATGGGATTAGCCGTTCGTAGCATTCGACGAACGTAAAATGCAACAGTTAAGCAAATGGAAATAATACACGCAATGATTAAAAATATGCGAAGCATTTTTGCATTTGCAAAGGAAATTCCAACACCACTTACCAAAGAAAAATAGGCGGCAAAGCAAATCGGGCACTTGGGCATTATTATCAACAAGATTCCCGGTATGATTCTTCCTGTAAATCCAAACCAATTTTTAATTCCTGATTTGCGATTGGCTTTAGCCCGCCCTAAATTCTTCGACTCTTCAATTATTTTCCTGCATAAACATTCCTGGTTCATTACCGTTGATTTAATTAATGACAGCAGGAACTATCTGCTTTTCCATTTGCTTGAAACAAATTCACATGACTGCTTTCATATTTATCGTGGTGTTTTACCCAGTCTGTTAGATTAAATCCTGGTCCGGTTTCATTTCTTCCTTTAGGTGTGAGATCAAGATATATGAAAGTGCCCGCCAATTCTTCCGTGCCACGGGCGAATGCTGAGTATGTGTGATAGATTAATCCATCTTCATCTTTATAAAAAACACTAATACCATTCATTTCTTCCCTAAATACATTTTGCATTTTGTAGTTGTAGAAGACTTTTCCATTTTCAACTTCCTGCTTTGGCCAGGAAACAAAAAAATCCGCATTGAAATCATTTTCAAAAGATGATACCCACCTGAATTTCCATCCCATTCTTTTTTTGAAAGTCTCAATTTTAGAATATGGAGCTTTTGAAATGGCCACATATGAAACGTCATGGTTCTCCAGGTGAATACGTGCGCCATCCACATGATCTGCCCCGAAAGAACAACCCACACAACCTTCTTCCCAATCGGGACCAAACATAAAATGGCTTACAATCAGTTGGCTTCTTCCTTCGAACAAATCCTCCAGTGAAACAGGACCATTCTTACTTTCAAATACATATGGTTTGCTAATTAATACCCACGGCAGGGCTCTCCGTTCTTCGGCAATTTGATCACGCAGGCGGGTAAGTGCTTTTTCCCTTTGAAGCAGGTTCTCCCTTTCATTCAGCCATTCGGCGGGGGAAACAATTCGGTTATGCAATGTTTTTACCATAAAATGAGTTTTCTTTTAATTAAGACAAACTCAAGTGAAGAATCCGGACAGTCATTTGTAATATTTTTTTATATTGTTTAAAATCTCACAAACACGCAGCGAGTATATGATTTTCACCTTATTGTATTTTAAGAGGATGAAGACTGCCATTCTGTTCCTATTTTTGGTTTTCATCAGTTTTTCAACTTTCTCACAAAAAAAATCTTCGGTCAAAATTTATAAATACTATGACTGGCAATGGAAAGAAGCCGATCCAAAATATGCAAGATTCTATAGTATTTTAATGCAAACTGATAGTGGCTGGCATCGCCAGGATTATTTCATAAATGCAAGATCTCTCCAAATGGAAGGTTGGTATGATGACAGTACCTGTAAGATTGCCAACGGTGAATTTTCATATTATTACGCGAACAGATTATTAATGAGTAAGGGAAGATATGTACACGGATATAAAGAAGGATCATGGGTGCAATACCACCCAAATGGTATGCTCGAAGATTCTGGTTTCTATGAAAATAATAGGCTTGTTGGTAACTATTTAGTATGGTATCAAAATGGTTACCTGGCAGACTCTCTTGAGATGCATGTTGACGGCAGCGGAGTTGAAGTAGGATGGTTCGACAACGGCAACCTCTCTTTTGCAGGCCTGTTTTCAACTAATAATAAGAAGCATGGTAAATGGAAATATTATCACAAGAATGGAAATATAAGCGCGGAAGAAATATTCGACAATGGCGTATTAGTCGATAAACATTTTTTTGATGAAAATGGAAAACCAAATGCAGACACTTCGAATAGAGATCACGATGCCAGTTTTGGGAAAAAAGATATGGACTGGTTGAATTACCTGTCGAACCGTATCTACTGGCCTCCTGCATACAAAATTGAAAATTCTGACAAAGTAACCATAGTAGTGGCTTTCACTATCGACGAAAGTGGAAAAGTTTGCAATCCTTATGTTGATACGCCCTTCGATCCCAAATTTGATGACATTGCAATAGAAGCTGTGCGTCACTCTCCCACCTGGTCACCCGCCGTTAGGCACAACCGAAAAATTCAAATGATAATCAGACAGGCAGTAACATTTAATCAACCTGATAATTAAAGGTATTTTCCTATTTACCATTCGATAGATATGCATAAGAAGCAAAACCAGCTTTTGCTAATTAATCATCTCTTTTCTATCTTCAGGATACATAACCATCCAAATGAAAAATCTATCCCTGCTTTTGATTGTTTTAATATTGGGACTAGTCCCTAATAAGAAATTAGCTGCACAGAAACAGGCTCCTGATACAGTTTACACCGGCATCTATGTTACGAGTATCCACGACATCGACTTCAAACAAAATGAGTACAATGTCAATTTGTGGCTGTGGCTCACCTATAAAAACAGGGACTTTAATTTTCTGGACTACCTGGAAGTTCCTCTCGCAAAAACGTTTACCAAATCTTTTTCAAATGTTGATTCTTCAGAGGGAAAATATTATGTACTCATGAAATTACAATGCACCATGAAGGATTCGTGGCGCATCAATAATTTTCCGTTCGACCGACAAACGCTGAGATTTTCAATAGAAAATTCTCAATACGATTCCAAATCGCTAGTGTTTGTCCCAGATACTTTAGGAAAACATTTTGACCCACGCTTTACTTTGAGAGGTTGGACCATCGATAGCTTTAATGTGATGGCTGGAACTAAAGCTTATGAAACAACATTCGGAGATCCGGAATTGAAAAAGCCACATGTGGAATATAGCTCTTTCAGGGCTCGCATAAGTATCAGTAGAGATGCAACAGAATTATTCTGGAAAATGTTCCTCGGTATGTACGTGTCCTTCCTGATTTCTTATATCTGCTTTTATATTCACGCAGATAATATTGACTCACGTTTTGGGTTAAGCGTCGGCTCCTTATTTGCGGCTATTGGTAACAAATACATTATTGACTCGTCTTTACCAGATGCAAGCACGTTCACTTTGGTTGACTGGCTGCACGGAATAACCCTATTCTTCATTTTTGTTGTAATTACAGCATCTACCTATTCCCTTAAGTTAGTGAAGCAAAACAAATTGGAGCAGGCAAATCGCTTTGATTTTTGGACGGCACAAACCATGTTGGCGATTTACCTATTACTAAATATATTTTTAATCTATAGGGCCAAACACTAATTTATCAGGATTCAACAAGGTTTTTGATAGCTTCCAGAATTGGAGTCCATCCGCCACCGGCAACTGTTTCCTGGTACCTTTTTTCGCCATCACCCACTTTGGAATAGTCTCCCTGGGTAACCGTGAGTAATGAAGAGCCATTATTGTTTTGAATAGAATAAGTTACTGTGAGATAATTTTCAGGTTTATCTTCTATTCCTGAATTCGGATCAATTGTCGTGTATTCAAGATATTTTTGGGGTTCGATTTTGGTGATGGTCCCTTTTACAAAAACCATTTCATTGCCTTCATATACTCCTTTCCAAAGTAGTTCGCTCCCCTGCTTCCAGTCAGACACCGTTTCACAACCAAACATATACTTCTTCGTTTGTTCCGGATTCACAAGGGCATCCCAAACTTTGGCAGGACTGGCTTGAATTACGATAGAATTTTTAACTGTTAATTCCTGACTCATGGCTGAAAATTTAGGTGGTTATGAATATTTGACCAGACAATGTTAGAGAGAAATAAATAGAGGAGGTTGCATTTTAAGGATTATTTCTAACAGAAAAAGGAGTGATTCCAAATTTCTTCTTGAAGGCGTTATTAAAATGCTGCGGCGTGGAATAGCCAAGTTCATTTGATATTTCGGCTGCTGATTTTTCCGTATCCCTTAAATATTGATGCGCAAGATTTAATCGCTGGTCCGTTAGGTATCCAAACACAGTAGTATTGAATGTTTCCTTAAAGCCTCTCTTCAGTTTGTATTCGTTGAGTCCAACGGTCCTTGCGATCTCCGAAAGATTTGGAGGGTCCGAAATCCGATCGTTAATGAGGTCCCGAACGGCTATAATTTTTTCTTTGTCGGATGAACTTTTTATGATCGTTTGCCTGTTATGCATGGACAAATAACAGGCTTCTGCAGAAAGCACCAGCAATTCGATGCTTTTGGATAACAAAAATAAATGTTGTAGATCACCTTTGTATTTGCTATTAATGATTTGCTGGATGACCTGTTGAATAGGACTATCAATTGCTCCCCAGGAATCACTCAAAATAACTGCCCTGCCTTCAAGAATGTCATTGGCAAAATTTTTCAACAGGTCATTTGCATTTTGCGTGAACTTAATAAAAAGTTCTTTGGGAAATTGAATGCCGAAAGTTTCGAGCTCGAGCGTTTTGTTATGAACTTCAATATCAAATTCTTTAGAGTACATGATATTGTGATGGCTTCCTATAAAATCGAAACTTTTGTTGAGTTGCTTATATGAAAATGAATAATTTCCCCTGAGTCCAAAATGCATTCTCACTACATCATTTTCGCTGTGACCATTGAATGTTGTGAGTTCTTTGAAAACAGAAACAGAATGACCGAGCTTTATGTCATCACATTGCCAAATAGTATTGTCGGCAACACCTTTTTCATATTGAATTTGATGCTTCTCGGCCATTTATATCAGTTCTTATTTTTTTTGGAAGATGATTCTTAAGATTCGGGGAATGCTGTTAGGATTATCATCATCGAAGTATTCTTCAATATCAACCAAAACCAGGCCGTATTTCTTCGCAGCCTGAATAAAATCAGTCAGGTTATGAACATAACATTCCAGGACATGCAGGCCATGTTCATTTTCAAATCTTGCCTTTGTTCCCTGGTATTGTTTGAATGGGTGAAGTTCACCTACATAAACATATCCATCCGGTTTTAGACATTTCGCGGCCTTCGAAAAAATGTCACCGAGGTTTTCGATATGTTCCAGAACGAGGCTAAAACTAACGAGATCGTATAATCGATGTACAAAATTCCAGGATAAATTAATATCAGCCTGAATAAATTCCACATCTCCGTGAAATTTTTCTCTTGCTTTAGCCAACATCTCCTCTGAAAAATCCACTGAGGTAACATGTTTTGAATGTGTAATAAACCATTCTGTATTCTTACCTGTGCCGCAACCTATTTCCAAAACGTTCTCAAAAGAAAAGCCCGATAAAGATTTGCGTAATACTAATCCTTCCAGATCGCGGGTTTTATTTTCATTAGTATCATATTGATCCGCCCAAATATTATATGCATCTTTTATTTCCACTTCAATATTTTTCTTTTTATCAATTTTAGATGTTTCTTGGATTCTTCCAGCTTTTTTCAAGTCTTTCAATGGTTCCTTTTACTCTTTCTTTACGAGTTTCTTCTCTTTTTGCTGTTACTATCCATTCAACATATTCTTTTTTATTGGTGAAGGAAAGTGAGTCATAAAAACTTTGAGCTTTTTTGCTTTTCTTCAGAGCTTTCGAAAGATCGTCAGGAAGGTTCACAATTTTCGCTTTGGCATCTATATAATCAAAAATCGGTCTGGTTTCTTTGGGTTTGTTTTCTTTCTTTTTATCAGCATCATTCTTTGTTCTCATACCAAAAGCCGACCAGGTATTATTGAATGATATCAGGCCTATCCATTGTAAATGATCATGGTTCAACAATTTCTCCCAACCTTTGTCGCGTGTGAGATCCGTTTGAATTCCCGAACTTCCTTTGGGATAATAAATCCAGCAAACAACATCATCCTTAACCATGTTTAAGATTTTAGATAGTTGCTTTTCCATTTCCGCCCTGTTCTTTACAAACCAGTGAATCTGCTGAAAATCTTTTCCCGAAGCAGATGCATTGACATCTTCAGGCAATGGTGCAAGACTCTTTTCAAAATCACCCGGGGCATTTACCGTTAGTAATTTCATTCCTTCTTTAATGCGAAGTTTCTGAGCAATACTGTTTGCCATAAATATTATTTGAGGCTAAATTAGTATTTCTGCAAAATTGGTGTTATTGAAAATTGCTAAAAACGCTAAAGGAAGGAATTAAAAAAGGCGACCAGAATTAGTCGCCTAAAGAATTTATAAAGCCCCAAGTTGTTTTAGATACTTTTCAGAATTGGCTTTTACATTGGCCGGAGGATTCAAACTCAAAGACTTTTTAAAGTTAGGGATCGCATTTTTCTTATCTCCTTTGATTGCATAAGCTTCTCCAAGGCTATCCCATGCATTTGCGCTCTTTGGGAATTTTTGAGTATTAAGTGTAAGCACTTCAATGGCTTTATCGGTCTGGCCCTGATTTAAGAGTTGATATCCGTAGTTATTTAACTCAGCTTCTGTAGCGATTGCCATGGCGTCATTCAAAATCTTATCAGCTTCATCGGTTTTGCCCATACTTCTCAATAATCCTGCTTTAATATTGAGGGTATTGAAACTTTTGTTTATTGCTATAGCATTGTCGATCCATTTTATTCCCTGATCATAGTCAACCTTATTTTGGAGCGTATAATTTGCAGCACTTGCATAACCCTGCCATCCGAAACCTGTTTGTCCTTTTAATTCTTCTGCAGCATTGGCCAATACAATCTCATCTACTGCAAATTCAATTTTAACCGGGAATTGCTTTTTTTCCCAATTGAGATCCAGTTCAGCAGAAGTTTTAGTGAAATTGGTGAAATCATAAGTGAGCAGTTCTGTAGGAGCATTTGATTTCACCTGAATTTTAGCGCGCATTTCATCTTGTGTGGAATCGTACCAAAAGCTTCCCCAGGAACGGCTGTCCCTTGATAGGATTACTTCACCTGAATTGTCCTCATAAATTACGAAAAACAATCCGTAAGATCCGGCAGGAACTTTATGTCCTTCTACAATTGCTGGATGAGAAAATTTGATGACAGTATTTTCATTTGCGCCGGCTCTCCATGGAGCGGAGTTACCCGCACCGAAGCCCTGCTTGTTCCAGCCATAGGGAACAAGTTTACCCCAGATCTCCCTGTTTTTAACTGATGGCCTTGAATAACTAATACTGACAGTTGAAATGCCTATTGTTTGAACGACAGTTGCAGCAGGACTAGGAGTTCTTGGAGTCGTGACAGCCTGTGACATTGCACCGAAGCAAACGGCGAGCAAAAGCAATGTCGACATTGCTCGTGTAAGTTGAATTCGTCCCATATAAAATTGTTTACGGTAAATAATGGGGTTAAAGTACAATGAGGTATATAGCACATGGAAACTATTTTACTCTAACGGCCCGACAGAATGCTGGAAGGTGTGATCTTGATTACGGACTCACTGTGCATCTTTTTTGAGTTAATGCCCGGTATCAATACGAAGAATTTCTTTGAAAATCATTTTCTAAAAACCATTTTGTTGTAAGTGGAGAGCCATTGCAATGCGGATTCGGGAACCCATTCGTGGTATCCGTTAAAGATTACAAGTCGAAGTAATTTCCTTTCCCTGTAAAGGAAAATATCTCTGTCATTAACAAGCGGCGGATCCAGCGGCGGATGAACATTTGAGGAATCAGATTTGAATAATTGATCAATTTCATCTTGTGAAACAGGCAATTCTTTATTTGCCACGCAGAGCAAATTAAATGCATTGATGGATTGCATGGGGGGAACAATAGTATCGTTTTTGCCTGCTGCGATAAAAAGTGGAACAGTGATTCCTTTTGAAAAATAGGTAATTGGCGACCGTTCCCTGTAGGCATTTTTTATCTTTTTGTTTTTATTCGGACTTCCACCAAAACACTGGTTCATCAAATTTCCGTAATAGGCATTACGATGATAGGAATACCATTCTATCAAATCACTGATGCCACACCAGGAACTTGCAGCTGCCCAGTATTCCGGATGGCGGGCGCACATAAGCATTGTCATCATTCCGCCACCAGAGAAACCAAACAAGTAAATGCGGTCTGTATCCACAATAAATCGTTCCCGGGCCCAGGCAACAGCATCCAGAATATCCTGTTGAGCGAGTTCGGATCCGCACGCTTCGGGATGATCGTTGCGGCCACGGAAATCGGGTTCTATCATGATCCATCCACGTTTTGCAATTCCTGCTTCCAATTCTGGAAACCTTTGCTCAAAATTTGTGCTCCATGTGTGGAGAAATACAGCAAGTGGCAGTTTTTCATTTACATCGGTCTGGCTTTTGCGGTAGTAAACGTAACTCGGCTGCATGGTTGAATCCATGGAGCTCTTAATTTCGATTCTTTCACGAACCAGCGTATCAGAATTTAGTTCCTGCGAAAACGAAAGAAAATAAATTTGAATACCGATGAGAGTGAAAAATGAAATCCGAAAAAGCTGCATATTATGAGTTGAATCGGGATAAAATTACAATGGCTAAATTAATAATGTTTACGAGGGTTTAAATGATTCATCTATACAAATCCGGCTGGTATCGGCATTCAAACGACATTTAATTTCTAATATCTATTTTTAATAATGCTCAGGCCCAAAGTATCGGAACTGGTTATTCAAATTATAGTGGGACTTATTTTTATTAGTCTACCACTTGTTTTCCAGGCTGGTCAGTTGGATTGGAATACATTCATCAGCATATTTAAATCGGTTTATACCTGGCTTTTTATCTTTTTATATGTCTTTCTGTATTATTTCCACTCTTATGTTTTGATACCGTATTTGTATTTCAAAAAACGATTTGCTTTATACATTTTATCATTATTTATTTTACTGATAGCGGTTTATTATGCCAGGCCCATTGAAAATTTTTTCAGGCATTCGTCAATGGCAAGACAGAATTTTCAACCTCCTCCAGGTATGCAGGGAAAATTTCCGGGTGCGCCTGCGCCGTTGAGAATGCCAAGACCACCAAGGGTTGATTTTGCAAGTATTTTTTTGTTTGTGATGGTGATCGCTTTGAGCGGAGCAGTACAAATTAATCGCAGGTGGAGAAAGTCGGAGCAAAGAATTGCTGAAGCCGAAGCTGAAAAAACGCAGGCAGAATTATCATTTTTGAAAGTTCAGTTGAATCCACATTTTCTATTCAACACTTTAAACAACCTTTACTCACTTGCCATCTCAAAACACGAACATACGGCTGAAGGAATCATGAAACTCTCCAGTATCATGAGATATTTTACTGATGAGGTAACCGAAAATTTTGTTCCGTTATCCAGTGAAATCAATTGCATCAGGAACTATATAGATTTGCAAAGACTCCGCCTGGGTAATAAAGCCATCGTTGGATTTTCGGTGCATGGTGAACCCGACGATCTTACGATTGCACCATTGGTGCTCATGGTTTTTGTTGAGAATGCGTTCAAATACGGTATTAGCAATCACGAATCTTCTTCAATCGATATTAGGATCAATATTGAAAAAGAGAGCATTGATTTTTTGTGCAGAAATAAAATCCTTAAAAAATCTACCCAATCTGAGAGATCGGGCATTGGAATTACAAATACTCAGAAGCGGTTGGAGCACCTTTATGCCGACCGTCATTTTTTTAACATTTCCAATGAGAATAATTTCTTTACGGTAAGGTTAAAGATCCGGATATGAATTAATTTTTGTCCCAAATTCATATGCATGATCCGATGTGTTGCGGTTGATGATGAACCCCTCGCGTTGAATATTATCAGAGAGTATATTTCAAAAATTCCAGAGCTGGAACTCGTTCAGGTGTTTGATGATCCCATTTCCGCTGCGGGATTTTTGAGGAACGCTAAAATCGATTTGCTGTTTCTTGATATTAATATGCCTGATATCGGAGGTTTAGAACTTGTGAGAAGCCTGGATAAAAGACCGATGCTAATATTTACTACTGCTCATAAAAAATTCGCATTCGATGGTTTTGAACTCGAAGCCATCGATTATCTACTTAAACCAACTGAATTCAAAAGATTTTCCAGGGCCATTCACAAAGCGATAGAATGGAAACAAAATCCCGGAGCCACATTTAATGATGAAGGGCAAAACCTGTTTGTGCATTCAGAATATAGGTTGTTGAAGATTCCTTTTAGAGATATTGAATATATAGAAAGTCTCGAAGATTATATCAAAATTCACCTGACTAATGGAAAACCTGTTCTCACTTTAATGTCATTAAAAAAAGTTCTGGAAAAACTACCATCGACAAAATTCAGAAGAATACATCGCAGCTACATAGTTGCAACTGATAAAGTCGAATCCATTCTGAACAGAAAAGTTCAATTACCTTCAACAGAGCTACCGGTAAGCGACAGTTATGTTAATTTCATTTCTGATTGGCAAAAAAATTAATTGGGAATTCGCCGGGTGATATTTCCTTTCCATCGATGTTCTCCAACCAAGGAGTATTTGCAGTCGTAATTTCTTTCAGATTCTGCATTAATAACATGCCACAAAAGCAATAATGGAATTTAAAGCATGTGCCTCGGGGGCATAGCTTCTTAATTTTTCCGTTTTTTTAATCCAATGTCAGCTTCCCTGACCCTGGTAGATAAGAGCCAGGAAGAGAAATTTTGAGGGCATTAAAAAGGGGCAAATGTTGCCCCTTTTTATTATCGATAGTTGATTCTTCAATTTTGTTTTACCTGGAAAAGTGGTTTTACTGTAAACCAGGCAAGTGCCGGGAAAAAATGCATGGGAACTGTTAATCCTGGAAACATTTCCGGGTTTTGAATGTCCAGTGGAAGTGTCATCGACATCGGTATGATGATACTTGCAAATGATAAAATGGTGAAAGCAAAATTGAAAATTACATCTGCTCTTTTCTTAAACCACTTCAAACAAATAAAATATCCAATTGCTGCGAGTAAATCGGCGAATAAATTCGATCCAATCATACTTCCCAGATTTACAATCTTCGAAAAATTTGTTTCGAAAGCAAAAATGTAAATCCTGTTATAAATAATTGCGGCGAGGGCGGCCAGAAGTCCGGCACAAATTCCCTGATAAAATAGCTTTTTAAACACAGTTCAATATTTATTTGGAAACCGGAACAGAAATGTCAACTTTTACCACCGACGCTCCGTGAGCTGGTTCTTCAGTATTGATATTGAAGTCGAGCCTGTTTACATCAAAACTTGCATTAAAAACCCCGCCTGAAGCATTTTTGTCAAAAGTAAACGGAATAGTAAAATCTTTTTTTACTCCATGCATTTCTAAAACTCCTTTAGCTGCATATCCTGTTGAGGCTTTTGAAATACTTGAGGAAGTGAAAGTGATAAGAGGGTATTTTTCAGCATCAAACCATTTTGCGCTTTTCGCATGTCCGTTCTTCATTCCGTTTCCGGTGTTGATAGTTGAAACATCTATCGACACGTCAAATTTTGAATTGGCCAAATCAGTTTCGTCGAACTTAACGGTGCCTTTTAGTCCACGGAAAACTCCGGAAGGATCTGCACTTGTAAATTTCACTGAATAGTCATCACTGATTTTCCAGTCCTGAGAATTCATAACAGTGAAGGCCGAGGCTCCCAATACCAGCACAGCGGCGAGAGGATAAAGCAATTTTTTCATAATAGACTTTTTAAGATTAATTTAATTTGACTCTTTTACTATTTGAACCAGCCAAAACTATTCGGCTAAATGTATAAACTGCCTTAAAAGCGACCAACCCACAAAAAGTTGCGATGAAATAATGATATTAAAGATTTGTACATTTTCAATATTTTCATTGCCAGCCAGCCCAGTCTGAATTGTTATGAGGAAATTCATAAAATGGACCATTAGAGTGATCACGATAATCATATTGTTGATATTGATATGCTGGATCATTTTCGCTCAGGTAGGAATGAAATTCCGCAGGAGCGATGCTGATGCCAAACTGGAATTTTCGAAGGAAAACGTACAGTTGCTCACTTCTACTCAATCCGTGAATGGGCGTCAGATACATTATGTCGCTACAGGCAAGGATTCGCTACCAACAATTATTTTCATACACGGATCACCGGGCAGTTGGGATGCCTTCGCAGAATATTTAAAGGATAAGGAACTACTTGAGAAATTCAGAATGATTTCGATTGACAGGCCTGGCTTTGGCTACAGTGACTTTGGGGAATCTGAAAATCTGTCTACCCAATCAAAATTGTTGAGTCCGCTCATAGAATCGCTTCTCAATGGCAAGCCCACTTATTTGGTAGGACATTCTTTAGGTGGCCCTATGATTATTAAGCTGGCAGCGGATAATCCGGGATTTTTTAATGGGCTGGTGATTCTTGCCGGTTCGATGGATCCTGATTTGGAAGAAAAGGAATCCTGGCGTCCGATTTTAAATGCCTTCCCTTTAAGGTATCTCGCTCCGGGTGCGATGCGACCCAGCAATAAGGAGCTATGGTACCTGAAGAAAGATTTGGTTGATCTTAAGGAAGATTTTGGACTGATAAAATGTCCCGTGATTATAGTCCATGGTAATAAAGACAATATGGTTCCTTTTGCTAATGTGGATTATACCAAAAAAATGCTGGTAAATGCTGCAAATATTCAAGTGAAAATTCTTGAAGGATCGAACCATTTTATTCCGTGGACAAGGTTTAATGACATTAAACAAATTCTTCTTAATCTTGATTCTCATTAAGGTCGGATGATGATATTGCAAATTTTAGATTTATGTTCTGGAAATAATCCAAACAAATCTTTCTATTGATAGTGTGAGATATAAAAAAAAGAATAACTTGTACGAATAAAGGTCATCCCCACGCTTGTTGCTTGCAACCCTGTCTCCTGCAATCAATGATGCCAACATAGTAGAATACTAAAGCCTAAACCATAAAAAGAAATTATGGCGAAATTAAAAATTGGTGTCATTGATCTGGTCAGCAAAGGACCGAACACCACGTTATGGGCCAGGATCATGCACGCCAATCTTGCCAGTGTAATGCCTCAGGTAGTTGCTACCTGGTGTGAGCAATCTGGTCACGAGGTAAAAATGATTTGTTATACCGGCCTCGAAGATTTACCCAATGAACTTCCCAAAGATGTTGATCTCGTATTCATTTGCTCCTTTACGCAGGCAGCAATGCTCGCATATGCGTTAAGTAATTATTTCCGCTCAAAGGGTGCTGTAACCGTATTAGGCGGACCTCATGCACGTTGCTATCCTGATGATGCTGTTAAATACTTCGACTACGTTTTAGGATTCACCCATAAATCCAGTATTGATTCCATTTTGGAAAATTGCGTTCAGCAAAAACCAATTGGACAATTTATTTCTGCCGGTAAACAGCCAACACAATTGCCAGGTGTAGTGGAAAGATGGAAATTCATTGAGCCCACGTTGAAGAAAGCACCATTTTTGAAAATTGTGCCGATGGTCGGTAGCATGGGATGCCCATATACCTGCTCATTTTGTATTGACTCAACAGTTCCATATCAACCGTTAGATTTTGAAGTGCTCAAAGAAGATTTAAAATTCCTCCGCACAAAATTCAAGCGGCCGCTTATCGTATGGCACGATCCCAATTTTGGAATTAAGTTCGATGATTATATGGATGCTATTGCATCTGTTGCTCCCGCAGGAAGTTTCCAATTCATTGCAGAAAGCAGTTTATCTATCCTAACAGAAGATCATTTAAAAGCACTTAAGACAAATGGATTTGGTGCAATGCTTCCGGGAATTGAATCATGGTATGAACTTGGAAACAAATCGAGGACATCGCATGTGGCTCCTCGTGAGAAATTGCAAAGAATATCAGAACATGTAAATACTATTTTTAAATATATCCCATACGTACAAACGAATTTTGTTTTAGGTATGGATACGGAAGAAGGAGATGAACCATTCGAACTCACCAAGAGATTTATTGATATGTCTCCAGCCGCATTCCCAGGATATTCTTTATTAAGTGCATTTGGTGAAGCAGCACCGCTTAACCTGGAATATCAAAGAAATGGCAGAGTCCTCCCTTTCCCATTTCATTTTCTCAATAACCACCTTGCAATGAATATCAAGCCCAAGAATTATGAATGGGTCGAATTCTATGACAAGGTCATCGGTCTTACCTCTTACAGCTTTTCGCGCAAAGCATTATATCGCCGCATGAAAGCCACACCATATTTTACTTCGAAGTGGATGAATTTCATGAGAGCTATTTCTTCTGAAGGTTATGGTAGATTGAGGTTTTACAGGCAAATCAGAAAAAACCTGGTTGAGGATAAATCATTCAGGGATTATTTTGAAGGCGAAACTCAAACCCTGCCTAAATTCTATAGCGATATCATTCAAAGAGATCTTGGAGTGTGGTGGCAATGGCTGCCTCAGGGCGCCATGCATCATGATCCCAATGCATATCTTCACAAATCAGCCAAGAAAGTTAAACACGCTGAACCAACAAGGGTTCCAAATGTATTATCGGCTGAACCCAACCAGCCTTCTTAGCTGCACCGGATCATAAATGGTTCCATCTTTTATGATAACCGATATTTTTCGGATGTCGCTAATATTTTCCAGTGGATTACCATCGACGATTATAATATCGGCCCATTTTCCTTTTTCAACAGAGCCGAAATCAGAATCTTTTTTCATTACTCTTGCCGGAACAATGGTTGAAGCCTGAATGACATCATATGGTTTTAGTCCGGCTTGCACGTATAACTCCAATTCCCGATCTAAACTATAGCCCGGTATCATCATGTCAGTTCCGGCTACAATCTGAATTCCATTTTCGTGAAGGGCATTGACAATGCTTTTAAAATTTTGTAATGTGGGTTGATAGAAATTTGATTGCGCGGGTGTCATACCAACGTTCTTAAAGAGAACCTGTAATGCCAGGGGCAGCGTTGAAAACGCCGGTTCAATTTTAGTGATGTCGTCGCTGGTTGATCGAAAAATGAATTCATAAATTCCCAGCGTTGGATCAATCACAACTTTGTGGTTCTTCAGGAAGCTTAATACAGATTGATTCGATGAATCAGAAAAATGAATGGTCTTGTCTTTGTCCACCTTCATCATTGAATAGACATACTCCACATGATTTACCATATCCATTCCACTATCAACACCCTGCTTAATGTTCATTCCATTTGGAATATGTCCGGTAACTGTTAAACCCAATCGATGCGCTTCCGAGCATATTGCTTTTACTACTTCAGGTTTTACTGAACTGTAAATTTTTATCTGGTCAAAACCATTCTCTTTGTATAATTGAACCTGCTTTTTTGCTTCCTCTTCATTATCTGCTCTAATCATTCCAATTCCCCTGGGACCTTTTCCGTCGATTATACCGGCTCTTAAAATATGCGGACCAACACCAATACCATCATCAATTATTTTCCTGATTGCATTTATGTATTCAAATTCATTTCCGCAGTCTCTTACTGATGTAACTCCTTCTGCAAGGTAGGCTGGACCCCATTCAGATTGCTCGAAATGAGCATGCATATCCCATAATCCTGGCAACACAGTTTTTCCTTTTGCTTCAATTATTTGGGCCGTCGATGGAAATTTTGATTTTGATGCTTTTCCTACCGATTTGATTTTGCCATTTTCAATTACTACAACTGCGTCAGAGATATTCTTGCCATTTACCACATCAACTACGGTTGCACCTTTTATTACAATGGTTGATGGATGATCGAATTTTAATTGTGAATTTTTGGCGAATGCTTCCATTCCATAGCGGGCCGATTTAGTGATGAATTCACCCAGCAATGATTCATAGGGTTCCAACATCATTTCCAATTTGTCGCCTTCTGCATCATTCGTAATCAGACATATTAATTGTCCCTGAGTGTCGGTCCACACGAGTTCGTTTCCCCAAATCAATCCGCCAATCACATAGCGTTCGAGGACCATTTGATTTCCATTAAGGGAAAATGTATCTGTGCCGTCTGAAATAATTTGAACAGAGCCAAATGGAATAGTTTCAAGATTTGCGGGACGATTATGTTTCTTCCAGTATTGGATCAGCAACATTTGTACGGTTCCAGGAGAATATCCGGCAACTGGAAAAACTTCGGAGTTTACGGGGCGTGTGAAGATGGAGTCATCTACCCTAATCCAGTATTTTCCATCCTGGACTTTAACGGTATCATTGATTGTTGACATTCGCGAGGTTCTGCCTTTTAGCGTCAGGCCAAGCGGATTAAGGTTATTTGAAAGTTTAAGTACGGCTTTCAGGGGAACTGCTGAACCGCGATCCACGAATTTGAAATCGATATGATATTCAATTGAAGAATCGTTTTTTGAAACTGTGTATTTTTCTGTGCCGATATTTTGCTGGAATTTATGGAGAAGAAAAATTGCGCTGTCTTTAAATTGTTCCGATGGTGATTGTGCGATGGAAATTCCACTATAAAACAGTGCGATTATTGCAAGTAGAAGTTTTCTCATACTGGTTGATCTTAACAGGAACCTAATTTAGAAAAATTAGCGAAGACGGGAAACCCGATGAAGCGTTATAGGAAAAGAGTTAGCCAGAGTTGAGTAAATATTAACGAACGTCAAGAATTTTGGCAGGGGCGGGCACAAAAAAACCCCGCAATGCGGGGTTTCATTATAGAATCATATTTTTAAGCGGCCTGCTTAATTTTTTTCCTGCTCTTCAGGGCTGCCTCAATAGCTACTGAAAGATTATGGAATGTAGGTTTGCCTTCGAATTTAACTCCGTTAATGAAGAAGGTTGAAACGTCACGTACTCCGGCATCAGCTCCCTGCATTTGATCTTCTCTCACATACCAACCGTATTTTGAATTCATGAGATCTTCAAGGAAGTGTTTGCTGCTAACACCTGCTTCACGGGCATAACCTTTAAGACTGGTAGTTCCAAGATTGCGATTATTCTTAAAGAGAAGATTATGCATCTCCCAGAATTTTCCTTCCTGTGCTGCACCAATTGCAGCTTCAGCTGCCTTAAAGGACCGTTGGTGAATACGGGTTAAAGGAAAATGACGGAATGTATAGGCAATCTTTCCTTCAAATTCTTCCAAAAGGTGCAATACCACCTCATGTGCTTTTACAGATTCTGCGCTTTCGTAATCTCCATATTCAACAAGCTTCACTTTCGCATTAGAGTCACCAATGATGATTTCCTTAGGCGCTATGATTCTTTCTTCCACTTTTTGCTTCATAACGACGCTTTTATTATGTGTTATAAAATATCCAACTCTTTTGGAGTCGTAAAAATTTATTCTTCAATCAGGATTCCCATTTTCCCCATCTGATAATCCCGCATTGCCTGCATGATTTCGGTGGTAGTATTCATTACAAAGGGTCCGTGTGTAACTATTGGTTCATTGTAGGGTTCGCCATTTCCAAAAACGATGCGCGAATCTTTGCCGGCTTCTATTCGAATGCCTGCAGCATCATTTTCAAATTCTGCCAATGTTCGGCTGGTAAGTTTTGTGCCGTTAACGGTTACTTCACCGTCCATCACGTACAACAGAATATTTCTCCCGGGGTCAACTTCTGTTTCAAATTGGCCTCCCGCTTTCATAGAAATTGTAGACAGTTGGATGCCTGTTATTGATTGAACGGGCCCATTTGAGCCGCCGAAGATACCGGAAATTATGTTAACTGCCACATTACCGTTATCTAAAGTTTTGACTGGAATGCTTTCTTTTTGAAAACCCTGGTAATTTGGCCTGCTCATCTTCAATTTTGAAGGCAAATTGATCCATAATTGGATGATTTCTAACGGACCTCCATGTTCCTGCATCTCCTTATCCAGTTGTTCGGAATGCACAATACCCCTTGCAGCTGTCATCCATTGGACGCCCCCTTCACGGATTGTGCTCTTAAAACCCTGACTATCATGATGTACCACATTTCCCTCAAAAATTAGCGTTACTGTTTCGAAGCCCCTGTGCGGGTGTGGTCCAAATGGTAACCCCTTGTTATATGGTTCAAATCGGTGGGGTCCGTGATGGTGTAAAAGAATAAATGGATCTATTTGTTGGAGATCATGTGTTGGTAAAGGCTGATACATGGTCAGGTTGGCCACACGGTGCATCTCCGAATTAATTACGCTTTTTACTGTCCTGTAATTCATATATAAATTCCTTCCTCAATTTAATTAATGTTACAACATGAATCACAAAGCGAGTGCCATCCCGAATCAAAACAAAAGCGGGGATTTATAGTTGACTGATTATCCAGACTTTTGCAAAAATCTAAGTATTGCTCAGAATAATTTTAATGTCGATTTGTCATTAAAGAAGATAGAAGGTTCAGGAACTGTGACGCTTTAGCCTATAATATCAATCAGCCGATTCGTATAACCGAATTCATTGTCGAACCACGCACTGATTTTACAGTGATGACCACCCACAATGCTTGTAAGCGTAGAGTCAAAAATTGCAGAATGGGAATTGCCAATGGTATCATTCGAAACAATCTTTTCTTCATTATACTGTAGAATTCCGCGAAGCTGATTTTCAGATTGAACTTTAAATAAATCATTCATTTCTGCCACTGAGACTGTTTTCTTAAGAATCACCGAAAAATCTGCAAAAGCTCCGCACGCGATGGGTACCCGGGTGGAAGTTGCTGCAACCTTTGATTCAAGATTGGGGAAGAGTCTTTCTAAAGTATGTGCCAGATCGATTTCAACAGGAATAATAGAGGTCGCGGCTGCCCTTCCTCTTCGATAATTTGAGTGCGGAGCATCAACGAGAGACTGGCGCGAAGTATAAGAATGAAGAAAATTTATTTGCACAGATTCAATTCCAAAATGATCCAGCAGTGGTTTAAGTACAGTACCGCTACAATTAGTCATACAGCCACCGGGTGAAAGAATTTTATTTTCTTTCGAAAGGATCTCATTGTTCACTCCCCAAATGATGAGAGGCATATCTTCGGAACCTGTAGTTGATAACAAAACTTTTTTTGCACCTGCTTCGAGATGCTTGCCTGCAAGCTGCATTGTAGTAAATCTTCCTGCGCACTCAACAACAAGGTCAATATTCAATTCATTCCAGGGTAGTTTTTCGGGATGGGCTTGATTCAGCACTTTCACTGATTTATTATCGGTGAGCAGGGCCTGGTCCTTAAGTTCCAACTTATGAGGATAAGGACCAGAAATTGAATCATATTTCAGGAGATATAACAGGTTTTCTGGTTCCATAATATCATTCACGGCAACCAAATCATGTTTTCCATTTTCCAGTAATAATCTAAATAAGAGCCGGCCAATTCTGCCCATTCCATTAATTGCTATACGCATAGTTCCTGTTGTTTTAATAACCGGCGCAAGTTCGGTCAATTCCTGAAACCATCATTACCCCTTATCAAATCTTTATGTGAAACTGAATAAAGGCCTTAACAAATAAAAATGCATAAAAACCACCTCATTCTGAACGCATTACTGGAAAATCTGCTAGGTTTGAGAACAATTCAGGAATATGCTTCAGGAGAATAAATCGGAGATCCGTTTTTTGGCAGGACCACAATCAAGATGGAAAGAATTCACCTTCACAATCAAAGTAATTTTAGAATTTATCAAAGGGTTCAGGGCCCTGCATTTTGTTGGGCCCTGCGTTACCGTATTTGGTTCTGCAAGGTTTAAAGAAGATCACAATTATTACCAGCTTGCAAGAAAGCTATCAGGTGAAATTGCAAAACTTGGATTTACAATTATGACGGGCGGCGGCCCTGGAATAATGGAAGCAGCTAACCGGGGAGCAAAAGAAGTGGGAGGAAGATCCGTTGGATGTAATATTGTTTTGGAACATGAACAAATGCCCAACGCCTATCTCGACAAATGGGTAAACATCAAATACTTCTTTGTCCGCAAAACATTATTGATAAAATACTCCTATGCTTTTGTGGTAATGCCCGGGGGCTTTGGAACACTGGATGAATTTTTTGAAGCTCTTACACTCATTCAGACAAAAATGATCCGCGAATTTCCTGTAATTGTTTTTTGCAAGGATTTTCATAAGGACCTGATCGAACATATTGAAAAAATGAAAGCGGCGGGAACTATTTCAGAAGTTGATATGAATCTGGTTTTATTAACCGATTCTATTGAAGATGCATTGGAGCACCTTAAAACGAAATGCATTAAAACTTTCGGACTGAAATATGAAGAACCAAAGCCTGTACCCTGGTTGTTTGAGAAAAAATTCTTCTAGTGATACTGACGCGAAACAAGTTTTGGAAATGCTATTTTAAACCATTCGGTGTACATCTTTCCACTATTCTGTAAATCATTTTCAATTTCATCCAGTGATTTAAAACAGAACTCACTTACTTCATTCTTGTCAGGTTTTACTTCTCCATCGAAAACTCCAGTGAATACATGGTCATATTCATATTCGGTAAGTCCGTTTTCAAAACTGGCTTTGTACGTAAATTCAAATTCTTTTTTCAGCAAAGTCGTAAATCCAAGCTCCTCAAATAACCTTCTATTAGCGGCAGAGAAAATGTCTTCTCCCGGACGGGGATGACTGCAGCAGGCATTGGTCCATAAACCGGCACTATGATATTTATTTTTAGCTCTTTGCTGAAGCAGCATTTCACCTTTGCTGTTATAGATAAAAACACTGAATGCCCGATGAAGAATTGCTTCTTTATGAGCTTCCAATTTATCCATGGATCCAATGGCTTCATCTGATTCAGTAACTAAAACAACTTCGTCTTTCATGGGTGAAATTTGCGGGTCATGAAATTTAACTCACCACGAAGATAAATAACCTCCGAAACCGTGACTGATTTAGGAAAATTTTAAGTGGACAATCAATAGCGGGCCACTTGCGCTTTCAAAAGTTTACGGGCAAAATGTATTCGGCTCTTGATTGTTCCAAGTGGTTCGTGTAGGATTTCAGCGATTTCATGATATCTAAATCCATCAAAATAGAGCAAAAATGGTCGCTTGAATATTTCTGGCAAATTGTATACAGCCTTATAAATATCCTTTAACCTTAAGCTGCTCTCCGCAGAATTAGCCGTAACATGTTGATTGCTGTTGATGAGATAGTCATTTCCGCTGCTATCAAAAACCGTTTTTTGTTTTGCCTTTCTGCGATAATTATTAATGAAAATATTTCGCATTATTGTAAACAACCACGCTTTAATATTTGTACCTACACTATACTTTTCTTCATTAGCAAGGGCACGGTACATTGTTTCCTGTAAAAGGTCTTTTGCCGAATCCTGATCCCTGGTTAGCGTAACAGCAAATGGCTTAAGGAAATCGGCACTGTCCATTAACATCTTGTTGAATTCTACACTTGACATAGCCTATTGTGTTTAATTAATTCCAATGTAAATTTAAACAATTATCTGGTTCTAAAACTGGCTTCCAAACCGTCCATGTATTTATACGCAATAATCTAACCGAAAGATTTCTGTCAGTGCAAACTGGCAGCAAATTCGAAAACTTCATGGCAGGACTGCTTAAAAGAGACTCCGGGAGGTAGTTTCTTCTCGTAGAAATGTGTGACCGGACCCGAAATTATGACATTAGTGCCCTCAAACTTCCTGGAAACCTGGGCGAGGAAACGGTCGAAATTAAATTTTGGAGGCAGTACACTAAGATGGGTATAAACGTAGTCGGGTTTCTTAAGCCGCACCACATATTCTACATCATCCAGGGGAACACTCGCCCCAAGATATATCACATCTGTGCCCCTACTCTTCAACAAAAAATAGGCGAACAGCAGTCCGAGTTCATGAAATTCTGATTCGGGCAAAAAGAGCAAAACCGAGCGGTTAACTTTTACATGCGAAACAATACTCTCGATTCCTACAATTAATTTCTGCCTGATGATATTTGTAACCAGATGCTCCTGGGCGGGAATAATATGACAGGTTTGCCAGAGAATTCCTATTCTTTCCAGGAAGGGAAAAATGATTTGAGATAGTGATCTTTCAATTCCACGCGCCAGAATATGATTGTCGATGATTTGCTCAAAGTCATTAAGTCTTAGGTCAACCATCATGTGAATGAGATCATTTACAATTCTTTCCTGCTGAGCATCGGTATGCGACAGGGAACGAATATTTTCTCTCATCTCCATTTCCGACATCCGGTCGATATGAGAGATTTTGAAACCATTTCTATTAAGAAGGGAAATGTTCAAAAGCTTTTTCAGTTCATCATTGCTGTAATACCTGATATTGGTTGAGGTTCTTTCTGGCTTAAGAAATGCATATCGCTGCTCCCATATTCGAATGGTGTGCGCCTTAATTCCGGAAAGATTTTCCAGATCTCTGATGGTAAATGCATTCATAGCGATGAGTACAAATCAAACTGGGCTTTGCCAGCTCAAAGCAACAAAAAAGTTAAGAAGCAATATAGTATTGCCCGATATTTTTTAAGATACCAAAGGATTGGGAGGTAAACTAAAACCTAGATCTCTGAATTCAAAATAGTTGAAGTGGCTGCAGCCTTTCGTGCGCGGGAAGAAACCAGGGGATCCTGAAGCTGATGAAGGTGTCTGACGTGATGCATGTCGGTCCCGAATAAATCTACAAGCTGTTTTTTAATGAGCTGGTCTGCAATGTTTGCTGCCTGCTTCCCATAGTACCCTGAGAGCGACAAAAGATTTACCTGGAACAAACAACCTGCATTTTTTAATTCCTCATAGATTGTAGGGCGGTTGTAGAAATAGCCATACCGTTCGGGGTGAGCCAGAATAGGTCTATATCCGTTAATTTGAATGGAGAATAATTTTTCTTTGAAATCAATGGGTGGGCTTACAAAAGAAAATTCTACCAAAACAAGATTGTCTTTTATAGTAAGGAGTGGCTCTTGTTTTTCAAGCAGGAAATCAAAATGATCATCCAGTAAATATTCAGCAGCGGCCCTGAATTCCATTTTTATATTTCTCCTGGTCAATTCATTTTTTACATCCTCGCAGCCCTGCAAAATTATTTCCCTTGTATTGTTATACATTCCTGAAATGACGTGCGGAGTGGTCACAAGTCTTTTATATCCCAATTGCGAAAGACCTTGAATGAGTTCTATTGAGGTCTCCATATCAGGTGAACCATCATCTATTCCCGGAATTAGATGGGAGTGCATATCAGTTTTCAAAAAACTGAGATCCGGAGCTTCCGATGTTTTTTTTCCGAAAAGAGAAAACATAATTACTATCCCGACTTTTTTCTGAGGAAAAGTTTATTGAATGAGGCTGTGGCTGGATGAGTATTCTTTGTACACTTTGCGAATACCTTCTTCCAGTCCTGTACTGGCTGTCCAACCGAGGTTTGCCAGCTTGCTTACATCCATTAATTTTCTTGGTGTGCCATCGGGTTTTGAATGATCATGGACAATTTTACCCTGGTAACCGACAATCTTACTTACCAGTATGGCGAGCTCACCAATTTCAATGTCTACTCCCGTGCCTATATTGATGAGGCCTGGTTCATTATAATTCTGCATCAAAAAATAACAGGCATCTGCTAAATCATCTGCATGGAGAAACTCACGGCGTGGCTTACCTGAACCCCAAATCACCACCTCGGGCGACTGATATAATTTTGCCTCGTGAAATTTTCTAATTAATGCTGGTAAAACGTGGGAATTATTCAGGTCGTAATTATCATTTGGTCCATAAAGATTTGTGGGCATCACTGAAATATAATTGCAGCCGTATTGCGACCTAAATGCATCGCACATTTTGATGCCCGCAATTTTTGCAATTGCGTATGGCTCATTCGTTGGTTCCAATTCACCCGTGAGCAGGTATTCCTCTTTCAGTGGTTGAGGAGCCATTTTTGGATAAATGCAGGAAGAACCAAGGAACATGAGCTTCTTAACGTTGTTCTCAAACGAAGCATGGATAACATTGCTTTGAATCATCATGTTGTCGTACAAAAAATCCGCACGATAAATATTGTTGGCCAGAATTCCACCGACTTTCGCGGCAGCCATGAAAACAAAATCAGGTTTTTCAGATTCAAAAAAATCATGGACGTCCAGTTGATTACGTAAGTCTAACTCAGCAGAAGTTCTAACAATTATATTTTCGAATCCTTCCTTAGAAAGTTTTCTCGCAATGGCAGAACCCACCATGCCTCTATGCCCGGCGATATAAATTTTGTCCTTCTTATTCATTTTCTCTTTGATTTAATGTAGGCAATACGGGCTGAGCGATCGAACAATAATAATACTATTCAAATTGATTTTTTATAACAAACCCTGATTCACGGAGGAGCTTTTCTTTGCTGAATAGCTCAATATCAGAATCAACCATTTCTTTTACCAGCGAAGGAAGATCACATTTGGGCGTCCATCCCAATTTTTTTTGCGCTTTGGACGCATCTCCTATTAGCAGATCTACTTCTGTTGGCCGGTAATACCTCGGATCCACGGCCACAACTTCTTTTCCAACTTTAACCTGGAAATCAGGATTTTTGCAGGATACAATTACACCTGTTTCCTTTTCTGCACTGCCCTTAAATTCAATTTCCATGCCTACTTCTTTAAATGCCATTCTTACAAATTCCCTGACAGGCGTTGTTATCCCCGTTGCTACCACATAGTCTTCGGGCTTATCCTGTTGCATCATCAACCACATTGCTTCAACATAATCTCTTGCATGTCCCCAGTCGCGCTGGGCACCGAGATTTCCGAGAAAAATTTTTTCCTGCAAACCCAATGCAATTTTAGCCACCCCCCGGGATATTTTTCTGGTAACAAAAGTTTCTCCGCGCAATGGTGATTCGTGATTAAACAAGATGCCGTTTACAGCATACATATTATACGCTTCGCGATAATTCACCGTGATCCAGTAAGCATACAATTTTGCTACTGCATAGGGTGATCTCGGGTAAAATGGTGTCTTTTCTGATTGTGGCGTTTCCTGAATAAGGCCATACAATTCTGAGGTGGATGCCTGATAAACCTTAGTTTTTTTTGTGAGGCCCAGTAATCTCACGGCTTCCAGTATGCGAAGTGTTCCAATACCATCAGCATTGGCAGTATATTCAGGCGTTTCAAAGCTCACGTGCACATGGCTCATTGCAGCAAGATTATAAATTTCATCTGGTTGAACTTCCTGAATAATCCGAATGAGATTTGTTGAATCAGTGAGATCGCCATAATGTAAGGTGAAATGGATATTTTTTTCATGAGGATCCTGATACAGATGATCAATCCGATCTGTATTAAAAAGAGAGGTTCTTCTTTTTATGCCGTGAACCACATACCCTTTTTTTAATAGCAGATCCGCGAGATAGGCACCGTCCTGACCGGTAACACCTGTAATCAATGCGATTTTATTCATACTTCTAGATTGCGTTGGGGAAGGTCTTTAAAAGACTTATATATTAATTTGCTTTTCGGAAAAAGAATAACCCATAAAGTGAGAAAAACAATTTGTATGTCTACCCACAAGCTTTTTCTCTTATTATACCATATTTCCAATTCGCCTTTGTATGGTGCAATTGTTTGACGATAAAATTCATGCGGCGCAATAGCTGCCTTTGAAATTAATTCTTCCTCATCTCTGAAAACTACCGATCCGATACCGGTGATCCCTGGTTTGGAATCATAAACTCTATAGCGAATATCTTCCGGATATGCATCGAATGTGGCGGTAACAAGTGGCCGTGGTCCAACCACACTCATCTCGCCCTTCAACACATTAAATAGCTGTGGTAGTTCATTAATTTTCGTCATGCGAAGAAATTTTCCCATGGGTAGTAATCTGGGGTCATTTCTCAACGTGATAGAGCCTGTACCCATATTCGGACTGTTCTTTAACATTGTCGCGAATTTGATCATATTGAAATTCTGGTTCCTGTAGCCGATTCGTTTTTGATAATAAAAAACATAACCTTCACCTGTTAGTCTTAACAAAATTACAATGGGGATTAATAATGGGGAAAGAATAATAAGTAAAACAACCGCGAAGACCAGGTCAAATGCTCTTTTGAGAAAAGGGTACATGGGTTCAGGTGTTTACATTTTTTGGTCGAGATTTAATCCCGTTTCAATGTGTTGAAAATTGGGCAGATATTTACTTAGTAAACCAATTACATCGGATTTATTAATTGACTGGCTGAACAACAATTCTATTTGATCAATTATTTCGTCCAGCTCCCTGGGGTTTCTTCGTTTTGCATTTTTGATAATGCCAAGGGCGTGAAAACGATCGAGTTCCAATTCTTCCTGATCGGTATAAAACTCTTCATACAATTTTTCTCCGCTGGTTTCTGAATCGAAAAAATACACCGGGTAGTTTTTTGAATTCAAAGACGCTGCTTTTTCGCGTGCTTCTTTTTCAGATTTACAAATATCCATCTCAAATCCCAATTGATTCAGGAAAGGTTCTACTATATCGGCAAAATTAACCATGTCCTTTTCTGCATCCAGTTTTGGGAAAAATATATCTCCGCTCTTTCCCAACATGCATGCTAACATGCATATTTCGCCAGATTCCTGTGGGGAAACAAAAAATCTTTTTACATCCGAAGGACAGGAAAGAGGCTGTTGTTTCATCATTCTTTCGAAAAAACCAGCGAGTAAACTTCCATTCGAAAAAGCCACATTCGCAAATCGCGCCGTAGAAATATTAAGTGTTTGAGAATAAGCAAGAATTACTTCTTCCATTAATTTTTTGCTTGCTCCCATAATGTTTACAGGATTGGCAGCTTTGTCGGTTGAAACACAGAAGAAATGAGAAGGCTTATTTGATTTCAATATGTCCAATAACCTCTTTGTACGCACCACGTTATTTTCAATCATTGCCTCTATAGACAAAGCATCTTTTTCGCTACGCACATGTTTGTGTGCTGCGAAATTTGCTACGATATCAAACGGCCCCTGCTGATCAAATATTTTTTTGAAAACGGAATCTCCAAAATTCACCGGGTACGATTTGAATTGAGCTGGCAATTCCAAATCCTTACTGCTCCGGCAATCCCTAACGAGCTCGGTGAGTCCATTTTCATTAATATCAACCACTACTAGTTTACCAGGTGAGAATTTTAATATGGCTTTGATAAATGAAGATCCAATGGTGCCGGCTCCGCCAATTACCAATATGGATCTGCCATTAATTTCATTGTTAAGTAGGTCTTGTGAATTTGAAATATCATTTGCAAGCAGACTTTCTTTTCTGCGCGTAATGAATTTTCTTATGAATTCCTCAGTATTAAAAAAACCCTGCATTAATTTTTTATTGAGCTTTTATACCATTGCACCATTTGATCAACGCCATATTCGGTTGAGTATGGAGGAGTGAAATCAAGTTGCCGCCTGGTTTGCGTGTTGTCGATTACAAAAGATCCAAATATCCTATTATACAATCCTGGTTTTATTTTAGAAAGCATGGTTCTTAATATTCCAGGCAAACCTATCAAACCCGCACCATTTCCAAATGAATTTCTCATAAGGCGAATGAGTTTGTCTGTTGAAACAGGACTCTCATCTCCTCCTACAAATATTCCTGCTGCATTTTTTTCAAAAATTGCGTTAATCATTTCTACCAGATTGTCAACGAATACCATGCTTCTTAAATTCCTGGTTTTGCCCAGGGGAAGAGGCCATTTTGATTCCGCAAGTTTCAACAATCTCAGGATATTTCCTTTTACGCCTGGTCCATAAACGACCGGAGGTCGTACAATTGCGATAAGAGGAATTTTATTTTCTTCGCCCATCAGGTATTTCTCGGCCTTAAGTTTGCTTGATCCGTATGCGTCCTGGGGATCGGGAGTTGAATTTTCATCGAAATAATTTCCCGCCGCATCATTATAGATTTTTACCGAACTCACATAAATAAATTGTTTCACACCCTGTCTTGCTGCAATTCCTGCCAATTTTTTTGTGAGTTCATAATTGATTTCGAAATAGTTTTCTTCATTGCCGCCCTGCGTGTCATGTGCCTTCCCTGCCAGGTGGAGAATTGCATCAACGCCGGATAAATGAAGCTCTTCAAAATTAGTGTGTCGAAGCGGAATTGAAACGATTTCAAACCGGTCCTTATTATATTCGATAAATCGTTTCCCTATAAATCCATTTGCTCCTGTTACTGCAATCTTCTTTTTATTTTCCAACGGCTTTGAGTCTGGGATTTATATATTCAAATATTTTTCTCATGTATTTTAGGGACAGAATGGCCATATTGGTACTTACGCCATTTTCTTTGCATGCCCTGATGATTTCTTTATTCAGTATGTACCTGCTTCCTAAATTTTTATTGCTTACACCGCCTGTACGCATGTATACAATGATCTCGTCAATATATTTATGACTCACCCCGTAACGATGCATAAATCGCATTAGTAATTCGTAATCGGCTGCAATTTTATAATCGATCTGGTAAACACCGAATTGATCGTAACAAGATTTTCTAACGTAAAATGATGGATGTGCGGGCATGTAGCCGTAAGCAAATTTGCCGGTGTTGAATCTTCTCGAAGAATACAACCGAACAATTCTGGATAAATTTTCAGGTTTTACAAAAGCAATGTTCCCATAAATCGCATCCACTTTATACTCTGCAAACGCATTTGCTATTTTTGAAAGAACCTCATTATTGGGAAAAAAATCGTCTGAATTTAAAATGCCGATGACGTCACCTGTCGTCATCTGTATTCCTTTATTAATGGCGTCATAAAGTCCGCGATCCTTTTCGGAAATGCAATGACTCACATGTGGAAACGAATTAACGGTCTTAACCGTATCATCTGTTGAAGCTCCATCAACTATAATATGCTCCACATTTGGATAGTCCTGGTTCGCTACGGAACGCAAGGTATCAGCAATAGTGGCCTGGCTATTATAAGTAGCCGTTATTATGGAAATCTTCATCATGTGGCACTTCGGGTAATAACGCAATTCTCTAACACAAGCATATCCATTTGAGTTCGCAGATAGCAATCAAGCGCCTCCTGTGGAGTATTTACGATAGGTTCATTTTCGTTGAAAGAAGTATTGAGCAAAATCGGAACTCCTGTTTTTTGTCTGAATTTTTCAATCAACCCATAGTATCTTGGCGAAACATCTTTTGTAACAGTTTGTAATCTTCCTGTTCCATCAACGTGAGTAACCGCTGGGATGATGGCTCGTTTTTCAGCTTTGATTGGGAAGACTTTTTCCATAAATGGAACTTCGTCATTTTTCTCAAAAAATTCACCTGTGTATTCACGCAGAATTGATGGTGCAAAAGGTCTAAAGCTCTCCCTGCGTTTTATTTTTGCATTCAGTAAATCTTTTGCCTTGTCATTGCGCGGATCAGCCAAAATAGATCTGGCGCCCAAGGCACGGGGACCAAATTCTGCCCGACCATTAAACCATCCAACCACACCAGGCTCAATTAATTTATTCGTGACGATATCAAAAAGTTCATCATCAGCATATTTTTTGTACGCTATTGATTTCTCCTGAAGTAATTTTTCAATCTCTGAGTTTTCAAAACAGATTCCGGTATATGCATTGTAAATTGGCTTCACACGCGGTTGACCCAGAACATGGTTATAATGATATAGTGCGGACCCCATTGATATTCCTGCATCATGACCGGCAGAAGGTATATATACATTTTCGAACCCCGTGGCTTCTGCAACCTTTCCATTAGCAACAGAATTTTGAGCCACTCCACCCGCAATGCAAACATTTTGCATTCCTGTTTTCTCTTTCAATTTTCTCAGAATATGAAAAATTAATTCTTCAGTTACATTTTGAACAGAAGCTGCAAGGTCTTTGTGATATTTGGTAAGCGGTTCATCCTTTTTGCGGGGAGGACCAAATGCCTCTATAAAACGTTCGGAAAATAAATTTCCCACCGAAGGAATATGATTTTCGTATTTAAAGCCTGCTTTAGTTGGCTGAACAAAATATTTCTCATCCCAGGAATAAAGTCCGGATGGAAGAAATTTCAATGCCTTTCTCACTTTGTCAGTGTATTTAGCTTCTCCATAGGGGGCCAGCCCCATTACTTTATATTCATCACCATAATGAGGAAAACCGAGGAACTGAGTGAAGGAGGTATAAAACAATCCAATTGAAACCGGGAAATCAACACTGTCAAGTACTTCGATTTTGTTTCCACGTCCAATTGCTATCATTGTGGTTGTAAAATCCCCGGAGCCATCTATAGATAGAATTGCAGATTCTTCGAAGGGAGAAGCAAAAAAGGCTGACGCCAAATGGCTGCGGTGATGTTCAATATTTTTTATTTTTTCTTTTAGTGAAGAGGTAGAAATTGAAGGATCAATATTCTTAAATTCATCTTCAAGACTGCTGATCTGCCTGCTATTTGAAAATCTACCCAATGCATTTCCAATAATTGAAGGATTCCGTAACAAATAAAAAAGTTTCCTATTCAGTTTTGCTTTGGGATCACGACCTATAGTTATGTAATCCACATCTTTTAAGCCTACTCCAGCTTCGCGCAAACAAAATTCAATTGCCAGTTTTGGAAATCCTGCCCAATGCTTAATCCTTGTGAATCGCTCTTCTTCGGTTGCAGCAATCATTTCGCCATCTCTAAAAATAGCTGCAGAGGAATCAGCATGGTAAGCGTTTAAACCTAAGGTTATCATCTAATGAAACAATTTTTTATAATCTTCTTTGAGATTTAGATTGCGAATATAATCTGTACAAAATTCATAAGCTCCCCTGCACCATTCATTGAGTTCAAAAGCAGACATACTCCCAACGAGATCAATTTTCCCTGAGAAAGATTTTGGATCTCCCAAAGGAAGATCCCATCCGGCGGTGGAAGAAGATAAATTTTTCCACGGAGTTTGATCACTAATGAGAACCGGTCTGCCAGCAGCAAGTGCTTCAAATATGGCGTGGCCAAAATTTTCACCTTCCGTTGGGAGCACGAACAAATGATTGTCAAGTAAAATTTTTTCTAACTGACCGTGCGGCACTTGTTCTAAAATATTCAGGGATATATGATTAGGCAAAGATTGAATGGCAGCTTTGCAGGCCTGCCAGTAATCAAAATCTTCAATAGCTGCAACGATCGTCAGGGTTACATGTGTTCGAACATGCTTAAGTGCCTCCAATAAAAAAAGTAGATTTTTTACCGGATGAATTCGACCTACAAAAATGAGATGTGCAACGCCAGATTCCTTTGAAGGAATTGGAACAAAATCTTTTTGTATTCCTGGAAAATTAGGAATCAATACAACATTAGAATCGTATCCAAATTGTTTTTTGATATCTTCCTGTTCAACACTATCTGTTGCCTGAAAAATCAGGTATTTATTAAGACCTAATTTTCTGTAAAGCCACAGGAAGAATTTTTTCTTTCTGGACTTATATCTGAGAGCCGACTCTTTTAACATTCCTCTGGGAGCAATCACAATTCTTGATCGAATTTTCCCAAAGCGACGTAATAGAACCGGGTAAATTGAAAATTGCAGGGAGAACATACTATTGAGATAGATCCAATAGGGCTTTACATATTCAACCTGCTTTTTGATATCCCTGAAACCTGAATTGGATTGCGAAGCATAATATACATGAGTTCCATCTGCCTTTTCAATCCATTGATCGAGTGGGAAGCTTATGTACGGATGTTGGTCACCAAGATCCCGGTCGCCTGTATAGATCCACAAATCATAATCGTCGCGAAGATTATTCGCGAAATTTACCAGTGACCTCACAGGGCCACCGGCTTTAATTGCGGGTTCATACCAATCTGTAAAAACTAATAGCCTGTTTTTCAAAAGTCGGTACTCTTTTTACGCCGGGATATTCAACTAATAAGTTCCTTTTACTTCTATGGAGACCGGGATACGGCCAAAACTCACACGTGAAAAATAAATATTGCTGATACCCGCGGGCTTTGCATTATAAGGTTCAAACTTTGCAGCGTGACCCGTTGTTGTCATATCCTTCAAAAATTTTGCATCATCTTTTTGATTGACCCATTTATCTGCAATTGAATTCATGTTTTTGCAATAAGGATCGGTATTATCAAAACATTGCTGGGTAAGTCCAATATATGCGCCCTTATAGGTTGCTGAATTATTCACAAAATCCAGTGGAACTTTTTTGTGATGCACATGAATGTTCCAAATCAGTAAGTTTAAATCAGGATTATTGGGTGTCACATACAAACCTCCGAAGAGATACATATTTGAGATGCTTATTTTACCGTCAAATTTGTTCACTATAATTGTCGGGGTTGTATCTACGCTCTGCGGCGATAACAATGCACCGTCAATGGAAATATCGCCACTACCACTTAAATTTAAAGGCCTTCTCATAGCTCCTTCCCACCAGCAGTCTTTGGCAACAAAAATATAAGGATCATTTACAGTTAGATTTACAAATTGCCCGCCAAAAAAATAAGCCTTAGGCCTGGCAGTTGTTTTATAAGGCTTATCGTGGAGGAAAAAATTCCCGATACTAAAAAAAGAATTTGTTTTTTGGACGTAAAGGCCCGAATTATTGGTTACAAGTAGTGTTGAATCTGTATACGTTGAGATTTGATCCATATACAAGCGTGAATCCTTTTGATCTATATTTTCAAAATATACCCCACGGGTAAACGTAGTGGTTTGTCCGTCTAAATTCAATTGAAGATTCTTAAATGAAACATAAGATGGACCCTTTACGTAAAACATAGCTCCTGAATGAAGGTTTTGTACCCTTGGGGTACCCGGGATAATCATTGAAGCGAGAGCAAGTCCGTCTCCTACAAATTGAATATCCGAGTTGGCAGGAATTTCCAATGTTTGATCGATCACATATTTGCCTGCGGGAAAATGAATTACAGGTCTTTTTCCCCTGTAATCGCCGGCTTTATTAATAAGTTCCTGAATTTGAGTTGCATTAGCATTTGTCGGCACTTCAAATATTTTTCGATCAGTTTTAGGAGCTGATGTTAATGCAAAAGCCTTTGATGCTTTAATTCCGGCAACGTATTTGAATTTGTCATTGTAAGTAAACATTTTCTTGTTCGCATTCATCATAAGAACTGCGCTATCTGATCCAAAATCATTATCAAGCGAAAGCATTTCATACATTCCAGGGCACCAGCTGGAATATTCCACTACATTTTTCGATTTTAATTTCTTCCCCATGGAATTGAATTTATTTCCCATGAGTGTGATTCTTCCGAGGTGTGAATAATGAATCGGAACTTCCGTGTATGCATTTATTTCATTGCTTTCGAAAACTCGTTTGAAAGGATTGCAGCTTGCACCTGAGTCTACAGAAAATGCCATGGAGTTATTAGAAACGCAATATCGCACCGATGTATAATATCCCCCGAAATTGAAAACATCTGCTCTTCCTGATTTTTCAAAATTAGAATTGAAAATATGATAATTGCCATGCCAGCAGCTCACGGCCTTATAACAGGAGTAAAATTTGCAATCCCATACCCAGTAATCGAGCGCATTGAAACCTTTAATATCAATCCCGGCATTCACCATCTTATTGAAAATACATCTTCGAATTGCAATTTCAGAATCGTTAGATCCTGTAAATCCTTCATTGTAATAAGAACCTCCACCAATTCCTACGTATAGTCCGGGTTCAAATATATTATCCACGATTTCCATATTCTCACTCGCATAGCTTCTGCTCTTTTCAGTGTTCCACCTGTTTTTCCAATGTATTCCTATTGCCTCGATATTTTTCTTTTCACCCGCGTTCCATGTAAGTCGGCCTATAGAAAAATAAGCCGATCCATTGATCCAAAGCATGGTATCCTTATCCCGACCTGCCCAGATAATTTTTGTATTTGCCGGATCCTCTCCAATAATAGAAACTCCGATTTGCCCGGCTAAATAAAGTGTTTCTGAAATTTTGTAAGTTCCTTTGGGAAGATAAACTACAGTGTAGGCGTTGCCCTCAGTGTTGACATTTAAATGATAATTAGCAAGTCCGTCAATTGCCTTTTGGATGGCTTTAGTGTCATCGTGAGCACCGTCTCCGTAGGCCCCACATCTTTTTTTCACGTCGCACCAGCTTGCAAATGGGCCCGTAAATTCTTCGAGGTTTTGTGAGAATGTGGGAACGAGATATGAGAGAAACACTATGGAAAGAAAAACCCGCATCAATACCTTATAAATTTTTGTTCAACCAGTATTCAAGTACCACGAGCAGCCACAACTCCATCCAGTTAACGGCAGGATTTCCTTTTTTGAATTCGTTCCATTTATCGAATAGAATCTTTTGATTGATAAATGGTCTTTGCCCGAGGTTTTTAATATTTTGATAGCAAAAATCCGACAATTCATTTTTCATCCATATGGACCAGGGGAAAAGAAAGCCCTGTTTTTTTCTATGAATGACTTCATCAGGGATTAAATCACCTACAGATTCAATGAGTAGTTTCTTTGGGTATTCAGGGAATTTAACGGAATCGGGCACATTCAAAACATAGCTCACCAATTCATGATCAAAGAATGGCTCACGAAGTTCCAGAGAAACAGCCATGCTCATTTGATCCATATCCTTGAGAAGTGTATTTTGAGTATAACCCATAAACTCTGAGATGGAAACCTGGCTAAGCAAAGGGAATTCATTAATCTTCACCTTCATTTCATCTAGCTGCAATTCAATGATCGGCGTATTACTATGGCCGTTAGTCGATTTAAGAATATCTTTTACATCTACAGGGTTTACTACCTGCCTGATTACAGGATAAAAAGAAGAAATATCACAATCAGGTCCCAATAGCAATTGCTTTACCTTGTTTCGCTTAGGCGTACCAGAAATAATTCCTGCGGCTGCTTTTCTTAGGATGCCGGTTGCATTCCAAACTTTATCAAAGGATTTGTATTTAAGATATTGTTTGAAGAAAGGATATCCTGAAAACAATTCATCGCCGCCTACACCAGACAGAGCCACTTTTATGCCCTGCTTTGCAATTTCTTTTGAAACAACGTATGTATTAATTCCATCGCCTGATGGAGAGTCCATTGAATCGAGTGCAGTTTGTAATTCATCCAAAAAAATTGAAGATCTCAGCCTGATATTAGTATGGTTGGTCCTGAATTTTTTTGCAACTAATTCGGCGTATTTGGTTTCATCAAATTCCTGCTCATCAAATCCAATAGTGAAAGTGTTTGGAGCCGATGCGCTTACTTCTGCCGCCAAACCAACAATTACACTTGAATCTATTCCACCTGAAAGAAAAAATCCTACGGGTACATCACTCACCATTCGCCTGGAAACAGAGGTTCGTAGAAGAGACCTGGTATCCTTATAAATTTCTTCTGCTGAAACACCGTTCGCATTTGATTTATCAGTGATGTCCCAATATTTAAACTTAGAAATGTTGCCATTTTCGATGGTCATGTAATAGCCTGCTTCCAGTTGTTCAACATTCTTTATCATTGAATGCGGGTGGGAAACAGATTGGTACATTAATAAATCGCGAACTGCATCCAGGTTTATTTCCTTCTTTACAAATCCCGAGGCTAAGAGTGCACGTTGTTCGGATGCAAAAGCAAATACATCAAAATCCCTGTAGAAATACATGGGTTTTACACCCATTCTGTCGCGAGCAACTGTAAGCCTTTCATTTTTTTTATCCCAAATTGCGAAAGCAAACATTCCTGCAAACAAATTCAAACAACTCATTCCCCATTTTTGAAAAGCGGCAAGCAACACTTCCGTATCTGAACTGGTTCTAAATGGATAGTCAGCTAATTTAGTTTTGACTTCCTGGTAGTTGTACAGTTCTCCATTAAAAATCAAAACAAAATTGCCACTATGATCAACGAAGGGTTGGTTTGCTGAATCAGATAAATCAATAATGGACAATCTGCGATGCACAAAACCAATCGGACCCTCGCAAAAAATTCCTTCTGCATCCGGACCTCGATGACTCATGGCCCCACCCATTTTCTGCAACAATTCCAGCTGTACAGAACTACGATCCAGTTTTAATATGCCGCCAATTCCACACATTAGGAAATACTATTGGGTTCGATTTTCTTGTTGTTTTTTCTGTTAAGGAAGAAGAACACCACAACGAAAATGGATGATTTCACAATCCAGTTGGCAATAATATAAAAGTCGTCTCCCGCGCGCATGAGATAGAAAAATATGACAGGTGACCATAAAATAAGAATGGGATATCGATCACAACCCCGATAAAAAAGACTTAGAGCGAAATTGAAAAAAAGTGCTACGCAAAAACAAAAAATCACTCCATATACCGGACCAAAGTTACCATAACCATCTCCCGGAATCCCAACCGCGATTGTGTATTTTTTAAGTTTATATCCTGCAAATTTTTCAAATTTTTCAGAGCTCTGTACAACTGCCTTATCTGTAAAAAACAAACGCGGGAAAATAATTCCCAGTACTTCATCATAAAAAATATCGCCACCCAAATAGGGTCTTTTTTGGGGAATAGTAATCATAATTCTGCTGATCACCCAACCCTGATTAAGCCGTTGGTTTACTTCGGCAGCTGTTGTTAAGAATTGTTTATCGGTAAGTGTGGTTGCCTTATCACTAATCAGGTTTACAAGGAACAAAAATTTATTCTGGTCGATTTGGTTGAACCAGACTGCTTTTCTATAATCTTTTTTAACACCCTGCAGGAAGAAAAGTAGTGCAGCGGCCAATACTGTGATGATGATTGCTTTCGCCACGTTTACGTGTCGAAGCAAACAGTAATAACAGAAAAACAGGAAGCTGATTACAATAAAATTAATGAATATGGCTTCATTGAGTGTTTGATAAAAAACCAGTAAGAACACCAGCCAGAAAAAGAATTTTTTGTATTTGGAATCGGAAAACCATAAATATAAAATCCCCACATATTTCAGGAGCGACATCAAAGTAAAAATAAATGCGAGCGATTGTGTTTCGATGTAAACACTCACGAACGTGAAGATAATTCCCAGAAGAATGAATATGACTCCAAGATGTTTATTTGAAGAGGGGTTTGCTTTTAGATATTCGATTAGTTGCTTTTCGGTATACTTTCTTTTTCCCATGGGAATTACCATTCCTATCCAAAATGCAATAAATGCAGGAAGAATATATGCGAAATAATTACTCTCTTCGATCTGCATGTGGAAGCTGGTGTATTTACCAAGATATTCATAGTCGAGAGTTGGAGCGAGCAATAACTGCAGACTGGAAACAAATAGCGTGATTTCTTTTAGCGGAATTTTCTTACCGAGAGAATACATCAACGAAAGGAAAAAATAAAACGTGATGCAATAGCTCACTTTAATATTAAAGCTGCCGCCGTTTGTACTTATAATAGCAAATACAAACAGGAGAAAAGTAAGAACATACTTATTCCTGACGTTTTGATATTCCCTTTTCAGATCAAATTGCGCGGCGATCATGACAGATTCTCGAGGGATTTAAAGAAAATTTCATGTTTGGATTTAAAAATGGGATAGGAAAAATATTCTTTCGCAATAGAAAGGGCGTTGGCTGAGTGTTGCCGGAGCAGTTCCTGATCGTTTATATAGCTCTCAATTATTTTCTGATGTAATTCCAAATTACCGGGGTCCATTGAATAACCATTTTGTTCTTCAAAGATTGCTTCCCTGGATCCATCCTGATTTCCTACCAGGATTGGTTTGCCACAAGCCATTGCCTCCAAAGGCGTCAATGGAATTCCCTCTCCTTTATCCTTTCCTGCTTCTGTAATCAGGCTAAAAATACTACATGTTTGGTACACTGTGGCTAAATCTGCCTCATCAATAGAATTTGTGAAGGAAACCTTGTCTTCCAGTCTCAACTCTGCAATTAATTTTAAAAGATCTTCTTTATAATTTCCTCTTCCTGCAATTACGAGTCTGGCATTTGGATAATTTGGAGAAAGCTTTGAAAAAACTTTTATTAGCCTATCGTATCCCTTGTAAAAAGCATCTGGTTTTGATAATCTTCCAAGGGTAAGTATGATAAAGTGCTTCGAGGGATCAGGAATATTATATTTTAGCAGGAAGTCTGATTGAAAATTTGTCCCCGGTTTGAATTTGTTAGTATCAATGCAATCCCAAACAACAGTGATGCTATTTTCTTTGCGAAGATTATTTTTTACCAGGTAATCCGCAGTATTTCTACAATCTGAAATAATTAACCCAACATTTTTCAAACCCATTGAGGCGTCTGCGCTCATTTTGCTCCAGATTTCCAGGCCATAAACGTTTAGTATGGTTTTGCTCCCGGATATTTTTGATATTAGCCATCCCATTCCGCTCAAATTCACATGACCAAGGAAAATTATGCCGGGTTTCCACTTTAGGGCCAATTTAAATGCCTGCCATACCATGGAAATCTTATCTTTTTTACTTGTTCCATTTCCATGCCAGTATGTATCAAACTGGTCTTCGAAGGAGTTAGCATCCGGACCAAGCAAGGAAATTACTTTGATGTTTTCTTCACCAAACAATTCTCTTAGGGCCTGGATCTGGTAGCGATTATATCGGCTAATCCCTCCTTTATCGAAACAACCGGGAGTTATATACAGGATTTTCATAGAAGCTATTCAAAACGGGATTTTTGTTTTGAAGCGGGATTACCACCGGCAACGGAATTTGCATCAATGGAATGGTATACTACTGAGTGAGGAAGAATAAAACTATCATTTCCAAGATTACAACTGATTACAGAAACATTTAAACCCAGCCACACATTCTTTCCGATTTCAACGGGCCCCACAACATAATGTGATTCACCAAACTCGGAGCTATCCTGAGTTCCATGATGGATTTGCTTATAGTCGTTAGAAAAAGAATAGATTCTGCAATAAGCAGAGGTGGTGAAAAATTCTCCGGTAGTGATTCCCCCATGGCCCTGCATAACTGTTCCGATTCCAATATGAGAATTCGATCCAATTTTAATTTTTCCCAGAGAACCATTTGAATTTGCCTGATTCACGAATCTGGTATTCTTCTTATTTAAAGTGCCAGCAATCAGAATACAATTCTTATCAATCCAAACATTATCTCCCAAACTTATTTCTTTGGGGTTTTCAAAATATACTCCGGTATCAATCTTTACATTCCTGCCACAGGATCCAAGTCTTCCACGATAATACCATTGTCTGAATTTTCTTCCTATCGGTCCGCTACAATTCCTTATACAGTCTTCAAAGAAACTTAGAATTATAGTTTTGATCATTTCAGATCTTTTACGATTGCTTTTATCGAATCACAAATAAAATTAACCTGCTCTTCAGTGAGATCAAATGAAGTTGGCAGGTTGATCCCTTCTTTATAAACCTTATGCGTAACCGGAGTGTTGGGTTTTTGTTTGAAATAAGGCATATCTGACATTGGATAGAAAAAAGGTCTCGAATCTATTCCTTTTTCTTTGAGAGAAACCATGAGTTTGTCTCTTTGTGATTCCGATATGTCTTTGAACCTGGCGATAATGAGCCAGTATGAATTAGTTGCCCATGGAAGTGTTTGGTTCAAAACTATGGATTCGCATCCGCCTAAAGCCTTTTTATACTTTTCAAAAAGTGAAATTCTGTTTGCCATGATTTCACTGATGCGTGACATTTGCGCACAACCCAGGGCCGCCTGTAAATTGGTCATTCTATAGTTATACCCTTTTTCAGGATGCCAGTATCTTTTTTCTTTGCTCATGGCATGGTCACGAAGAAACCGACAGCGGTCATAAATTTCTTTATTATTAGTTACCACCATTCCACCTTCGCCCGTTGTTAGATTTTTGTTGCCGTAGAAACTAAAAATTGCGCAATCACCAAAGCTTCCTACTTTTTTCCCATTAATCGTTGCACCATGTGCCTCTGCAGCATCTTCAACAACTTTAAGATTATATTTTTTAGCAATAGCATTGACGCTAATCATTTCAGATGGGTGTCCATATAAATGAACAGGAATGATTGCTTTTGTTTTTGAAGTAATTGCTTCCTCAATTTTTGAAGGATCAATGCAATAAGTAATAGGTTCCACATCTACAAAAACCGGCACTGCCCCAATATTCAACACAGCATTTGCAGTTGCTATAAATGAAAGGTCAGGAACAATTACTTCATCGCCATCGCCAATACCACAAGCTTCAAGTGCCAATTGGAGTGCAATCGTCCCATTCATTAATGCCACTCCATACTTAGTATCGCAAAATTTTGCGAAGTCCTCTTCGAATTTATCAATGTATTTACCGAGTGACGAAACCCAGGTGGAACGAACGGCATCAGTGACAAATTCAACTTCCTTTTCAGTTATCCAGGGTTTTGATATGGGAATAAATGTTTGGCTCATACTGGTTACTGTCTTTTTGAATGATTTCCGAAGTGTATGACGGTCCTTTCGCCTTTTATTATACCTGAATTTAAATTATCAAATCAGATTAAGGAATCTGTGCTAAAACCTTTGAAAAATTATTTTCAAAATTGAGATCTTGTTCGAAATCCCGATGTGCATCCTCTGAATATTTATTATAGTTTGAAATGATTCGATTTATACAGGCAAGCAGCGAATCACGACTGCAATCTGTAAAAGCGGTCCAACTATATTTTTCAAGATGCTTGCGAAAATGTGGATTGTCAAACAATAGAACAGGTAATCCGAGGGCTGCATATTCATAAATTTTATTCGATGAAGTGCCCAAAGTCTTATTCATGATGTCCATCCTGGTGTGGATCGCAATTCCAATATGGCAGGTGGATCCTAAAGCGGGGACTTCCTTGTAAGAAGTGATTGCGTAAAAATGCAAATCATCCAGACAATTGTTTTCTCCCGCAATTCTTATCAATGAAGATTTGTATTCCTCATCAACAAGTCCTTTTAGATGCAGTGACAATTTCTTTCCCGAAGGAGTTTCACGGAGCAGTGAAATAATTTCTTCCAGGCCATGTCCAGGCGCGATTCTACCCTGGTAGATAATTCTAAATTCATTACCTGGTTGACGGGGCCCGTAAAATTTTTTGTAGAAATATTTAGAAGGATAATTAGGAAGAAAGAAATATTTTCCCTTTAAATTTTGTAATGGAAAAAATTCTTTTCTTTCTTCTGCAGGCAGGGTGAAAATATCCAGTTCTTTAAAGATTTTTTGTTCGGCCCTTCCTGCCCACCATCCCACTGAAAATGTTCTTTGACCTTCAGGAACATAAATATCATGACTGTGATACCAAAGTATATCAGGCTTTTTTTGTTGATGCAACCCCGACATTTTGTAAGATAGAACTGCATGGGGTTCATAGAGCAAAACTATTTTGAACTTTTCCGACACAAGTGCTTTCTTTATCTGTTTCGAAAATTTAAGAAAGCGCTGGATATGCCTTATAAAATTTTGCGATCCATCTCCCGGGTTCCATTTGTCTACATATTCAACCCTTACATTTTTTGGAAATTCCCAGGGGTCGAGTCCTTCAACATCATGAGTAATAAGCGTTACTTTTTCATAATTCCTTGCAAGTGATTCCACGGCATTTATGGTTGGAGGATAAAACTCTGCAGGATTATAGATTGCAACCAGAACGCTCATACTTATTGCCGGTCTGAAAATTTCAGCTGTTCAATTATTGAAACCAGGGTGCATGCTTAAGATTATACTTAAGTCCACTCTTTCGCTCACCAATTATTTTTGCGGGGATTCCTGCAACGATGGCCATGGGAGGAACATCTTTTGTAACCACACTGTTTGACGCTACCACGGCGCCTCTCCCAATCCTCACTCCTGGTAATACAGTTACTCTGGATGCAAGCCAAACATAATCTTCAACAGTTACATCACCACCTGCATCGGAATGATAATCGCTATTGACGTCGTGTTCAAGAGTCCAGATATTTGTTTCCTGGGCAATATCGACATTGTTCCCAATTGTAAGTTTTCCTCCTCTACCGTCGAGCAAAACTTTTTTATTAATTACACAATTATTTCCAATCGTGATATTTTCTCCATGGCGAAATTCCACACCCATTAAAAAGCTTGTATTTTTTCCGACGGATTTCACAGTTTGCCTGATAAAAAAATTTCTCACTGCATGAAAAGGAATGAACATGATCCATTCCCTGAAAAAGTAATCAGTGAGATACTTAAAAAATTGGTATGGACCGGTAAGGGTTCGTTTAAGCGGACTATCTTTCACAATTTGAGCAATCCGGGATGAAGAAATGATCTATTGACTTAAGAAAAATTATTAATCTTTATTATTCTTTTAAGCCCTTCTTCCAGTGGTAAAAGTTCTCGGTTTAAAACAGAAAGCATTTTGGAATTGTCTGGCTGTCTACGTGTCATATCTCCTTCTTTCAAAGGAGGAAGATTAATAATTTTAGATTTTGACCCTGAAACTTTGATGATAGTTTCAACCAAACTATTAATCGTTGTCAATTCTGCATTACCAACGTTTACTACATCGTTTACAAACAAGTTTCCGTTGAAAATTTTTTCAGTGAACTCCACATTATCATCAATATAACAGAATGTACGTGTTTGTGATCCATCACCGTAAATCGTAATGTCCTTACCCCTCATTGCAGCATGAAGGAATTTAGAGATAACAAAATCCGGGCTTTGTTTGGGGCCATAAGTATTAAAGAATCTCAAAATCGTATAGGGAAGATTGTGCTCTTTGGCATAGCTTCTGCAGAAACACTCACCTATATTTTTTACAACGGCGTAGGGTAAGCGGGAATTCAGAGGAGTTTCATATTCGTGTTGAGGCAAATGAACGGGTTCCCCATACACTTCGGATGATGATGAGTAATAAACCCTTTTAACTCCCGTGTTTTTGCATAATTGAAAGATATTTTGCAATCCTTTTATATCATCCAGCACTCCAACAGGGTTTTCGAGGGTTCTCAAAACTCCGACCATTGCGGCATAATGAAATACAAAGTCGAATCCCACAGTGGTCATTATTGGAGCGATATCTTCATAAGAATTCACATCAGCCTTGATGAACCTGCAATTGGGATGCTTGGGAATATTCTTCGACTGTCCGGTTACCATATTATCGGTAAGCACCACAAAATTGTCGGGGTTTGACAAAAGTTTTTCAGCTAGTGAACTTGGAATAAAACCGGCACCGCCGGTGATCAATATCTTATGCTTGAAATTCATATGAGCTCACAGTATTTTAAGATGGATTGTAAACGTAAGTCGTAATTGTGTTCGCGGTTAATTAATTCTTTTGCCTGAGTGCGTATTCTTTTTGCTTCGCCAGGATTGTCGAATACGAATTGAATATTTTCAATCAGCGATTTTTCATCTGTGAAATATAAAACCTCAATTCGGTTTTTGAATATGTTCTCCATTTCCGGGCAGGCAGATACAAGTTCCAATCCGCCAGCCGTTGGGATTTCAAAAAACCTCATATTTGCTGCCGGATAATTTGTATCGTCAATCACATTGACATTTACCCTACTTCGACTAAAACAATTTGCCATTTCCTGTCCGAATAACCATCTGCCCGAACAAAGCGAAAGCAGATTTTTGTCTTTGCAAAAACGTTTCCAGTCTGCCCCATGAATAACAATTTTTTTTTCGGGGAAATTCTTTACTATAGTTGCCATTGCGGCTTCTCTTTCCGGCCTCCAGCCTCCAACGAATGAAACATCATAATCAAATTCTTCAGTGCTTGTTGCACTATGAATGGAAGGATCACCTGCAAGAGGCAACCAAAACGCTTTTTTAAATCCAATATTTTCAAAATGCGAAATAGAATTACTACTCAGGGTGGCAACTGCATCGTAAAGAGGAGCACTTGTTAAAACATGTTGTTTGATATTCGCAAGTGAATCCGGCCAAACCAAAATGAATTTTGTTTTCGGAAGGACCGATCTCAGAAATAGTAGAGCCCCGGATGTTATATGATAATTGGTGAATACAAGTATCAGATCAGGCTGAGTTTTCATCGCCCTTACAATAAACTTTCTATTGGTTTTGTGAATCCATGCATCAACTGTTAAATAAGTAGAAAGTATTTTTCCGAATTTTCCATATCGAACATTTTGCGCAAATTCTCTGTCAAAATCAAAAAGCTCTATATCGTAATTCAATTTTTTGGCAGAACGCACATAAGAGGGACAAAGTCCAAACGTGTCATCTCCTCCAAAGAAATACATTTTAATTTTACTCATCAATAAGATAAAATTGTGAAATTATTTTTTCATCCAGTCGTAAAGCCTCGTTCGAATTGCCTGGTAAACGAATACGGGTGTAAGGAGTGCGGTCACAGAAACAAAGAAATAAATAATCCGAATTTTTGCTCTATTGAAAAAACTCAAAAGTCTAAAATTATCCAACTTTCCGGGCCAAAGTCCGTGTACCAGGCCCATTGCAGCAGGGAAGGCTCCGTTGCTCTTATAATCCAGAATCCAATGTGGATAGGTTACACCGTATATTCTCCTGAATATTTTGAAAATTATAGCTGGCGTTAAAACTCTTGCATCTCTGAAGGCATCGATCAATACATTAATGACAGATGGGAGTCCTCCCTGCTCCATTTTATAGTCTTTCCATTTCCTCGCGATTACATCTTTATAAGATTTTCTCTCTTCTTCTTTCACTTCCAGGTCTTTAATTACGATCGGTTCTTTAATAGAAAATAACCTGCATCCGGAGGCTATCATTAAACATCCCAAATATACCTGCGCGTAAATGCTGCCATCATGTTTGGAAGTATTGTATTGATCAAATGCCGATTTCTTATAGATTAATCCGCCTACAAAACTAAAGCAACTATAATAGTTCATAGCCACATCCGGACCGGATCCCAATACTTCGGTTGTCCTTGCCCGATGGATAGTAACACCAGTATTTTTAGCTTCTACAAAATTTGCAAATCCGATTTCAGGATATTGATTTTCCTTAATAAATTCTACAAGATTATGAATACTATCTTTGCCGAAAATACTATCATCATTGCCAATTACAATGCAATATTCACCCGTAGCCAGGGCCACGGATTGGCGGTAGTTGGCATCATATCCCAGGTTTCTTGAATTACGATGATAAACGATCGGGTATTTATAAATAGATTTTAATCTCCCGATTTCCTCAGGAGTATCATCGCTCGAGCAATCGTCACTTACAACCACCTCAATGTTTGAGTAGGTCTGTTCCTCAATTATTGCAAGGGCCTGCAACAAAAAATGGATGCGATTATATTGAGGGATACATATGGAAATTTTCATTAGTTGCTGAGAAAAGTTGCTACTTAACAACTTTACGGATTATATCTGCCAGTAGATGGGTTTGTTCTTTTGAATGAAATTTATTGATGTAATTACCGTCGGGGAAAAATGTTTTTCCTTTCAAAAGGAATTCTTCCAAAACACCAATTTCGTCATCTAAATTATCAGGGTCAATTACAACCGACATTCCACCTTTATTAAGGAAATCCTTTAGGTCTCCATTTTTTACGAGTGCAAGAATTGGCCTGTTGTATTTGACATAGTCGAAAGTTTTTGAGGGTAAACAAAAACTCTTATTTCCATCAATTTTCTCGGTTGTTATAAGCATGGCGTTAAAATTTTCCGCCAGCTTTCTTACTTCTCCCGCGTCCGTAAAGCCGTAATTGATAATATTTTTTTCGATTCCGAATTCTTTTGCCATATTCTGCATCCAGGATGGCGTATGGCCAATATGTCCAAAAAATATTTTTGAACGGAGCTCGGGATGTTTTTTAAAAATGAGATTGAGGCTCTTGAACAAGAAATATGGACTTCTATAAATCCATTCTTCTTTAACAGGGTAATAAAACAATTTTCTTGGTCCTTTTCTTTTCCACCACGAAGTTTTTTTGAGTGTCTCAGCTTCCGTGGTATAATAAAATGAACCTATGTAGCCAATGATATATTTAGGAACTGAGGTAACAGAAACTCCTTCAATTTTTTGACCTGCTTCAAATTTATAATTATCAAAATTATTGTAGACAATCTCAAATTTGTCCTTATTCAGTTCCGGATTTGAATGCTCATAAATATTCGCCAGCTCCTTAGTTACCGCAACAATTGCATCAGCCCTTTTAAGTAACCTTTTTTCAAAAATTCTGTTGATGTAATAATGCAGCCTGGTAAAATATGGAAACTGTCCCTGATCGGACCAGGCGTCTCTCAAATCAACGATGAGAGGAAGCTTATGTTTTGCAGCAATTTTTCGGGCGATTGTTCCGATGCTGAATGGAGGAACCGTTACAATAACCGCCCTTATTTGTTTATCATTCTCCAGGATTTTATCAACTACCGGATAAACATTCCTGCTCCAGTGTTTGTAAAGTGGATCTGAGTAATATAAGAATTGTGAGTACTTAGATTTTGGTTTATATGGCTTTGAGAATGGAATTCGATTTACTTCAATTTCGTCAGGAATTTCTTTAGCCAGCGCAGGACTCAATTTCCCGGATATGTAATATTGCAGAATGCTTTTTTCATCTCCGCAGATTACAATGGGGTCGATACCAAAATCCCTGAGGTACTTAACAAATTTAGCCGGCCTGAAGTTTCCTGTAGTTTGAACCGGATTAAATTCAAAGGTTAGAAACAGTACTTTAAGCATTCCGAAGCTTTGATGGAATCAGCGGTTTTACGTACTGTATTAATTTATGCAGTTTCTTTTCAAGTTCAAGCTCTTCATGAAATTCACTATGCTGTCTTACCGGGGCTTTCATGATTTCATCAAATTCTTCTCTCGATATGCCCCATTTCTTACACACATATTCGATATCATCTTTTTGCAATTGGGGATCATATGGAGGATGTTGCAATTCCGCGAGTGCATCTTCTCTCGTCATTTGCCCCGCACAAATCAAAGTTGAAAGGTGTGCTTTTCTCTTATCTATACCAAATTTCTGTGGTAAGAAATATCCCTGGTAAAATCTGGTAAAAACAGATTCAAAATGTTTGCCGCCGTAATCTTTCCAGTCAAATTTTTCAGTAAGTAATTTCTTCGCCTGGATTTTATCATAATAAAAAGTCTGCAACAAATGATACTGTTTGAACCGATAGAATTTTTGGTACATGGTTCTTTCCCATAAACCAAGTGTGGGAAGATGACTCATTTTACCAGTACCGAATTTTTTATGGATATCCTTCATGTTGGCCCTGTCGAATTTATATTCGTACAGCCAGGCCTTTGGCATGGTGCCTTCAGATGTAAGGTTGTAGCCTGAAAGGATGTTATGAATCTTATATTTTTTTGCAATCTTAAATAGTGCGCCAAAAATGAGGTGATCTGTTGGAACTTCAAGATCAATAACAGATGCCCTGAAATAGGATAGCTGCAGATCTTTGAACTCTTCCCAATTGATTACATAGGTGTACAATTCAAAATTGAGTTTGTTCACCAGGTTTTCAATATTGCGAATAGCGAATTCTGTGTTCCATCCATTATCGAAATGGACAACAAGAGGCTTTAATCCTGATTCTTTACAGAGATATGCCAAAAAAGAACTGTCGGTTCCTCCACTTAATCCCAGAATGCAATTGTAATCTTTCCCCCGGGTGCTATCCTTAATCTCCTTAATTGAATCCTGAAAGAATGTTGATTCCTGGAAACTTGTTTTGGGAAGTTTTGCAAATTTTATATCAAAATCTTTGCAGTGATTGCATATACCCTGCTCGTCGAATATGATATCGGGGTCGGTAGTATCCATCACACACCTCTTGCACATTTGGAAAATTCTGTAACTCATGACTTATTTTTCTTTTTTCAGCCAAATACATCCTCCCATATTCTTTGTGAACAGGGGCATGTCTTTGAATGAATCCTCAAATTTCATAGTAGCATAGGTATTAAAAAAATGTATTTTGAAGGTTTCATTATACATTAAGAACGCCTTTAGCATGTAAGCTTCATTCCAGAATTGACCGCTGTATATCCATTCCTTCGGGTACTCAAATGGATATAAAATATCGTGGAAATGAATATATACGTTTTTGTTAAGTAGGGGAAGGATTTCAAATAGTATGGTATTAACGTCGCTGCCTATTTTAGATATGTGAGTTGAATCAATGAATAGTATATCGTCCTCCTGAAGCTGGGAAAATATTTTAGTGTCTACGTTCTCCAGTTTTTCTTCAATGATTGTTACATTTTGATAGTCTGATGTTTTTAGCAAAGACTTTAATCTCTTCGGGTAGGGCTCGATGAATGTGAGTTGCATTTTGTTCTCAAGAAAAATATTATTTACATCGAGCATCAGTGCAGAAGTGTATCCGGATCCCACTTCAATAATCCTTTTTGGTTTCAAATATAGCAGCATGCTATATAAAAGGACGGCACTTGAATGCGAATACATTTCATTATTGTAATGATACCTGAAACGTTCTGTATGTTGATCTTCAAAAGGAATTTGCTTATAATGTTTTCTAAATTCCTCAATCAGATTTTGCTGCACAGAATCATTCAGATCGATAGCCTTTACGTCTTTTTTTGAATCGAAAATAGAATCTTCCTTTCTTTTGATTTCACTAACGTCTGGGATTGGACTATAAAAATGACCTGGTGGAACAATGAGATTAAATGGATTTACTTTGATCGCGAAATTTCTGATCAATTTGTTGTTTCTTATCAAATCTTTTAGACCCATTTTTAAGTTTATTCAGTTAAATGGCGAGTAGCTTTTTTGTTATGCTGGCAATTTGCCTGGCAGCATCACCTTTTCCGTAAAGCGGCGACCATGCATTTTTAGGTTTGATGTTTATCTTTTCCAGCAAATTATTATCCTTCGCAAGCTGGTTCCAATTACCAACCAGGGTTTCAGTCCACTCCGTTTCATCGCGCAGAGTGATGCAGGGTTTTTTTGCCCAATACGATTCTTTTTGTAAACCACCTGAGTCTGTAATGACCTGACTGCATTCTTCCAAAGCCAGCAACATTTCAAAATAGGTTAGCGGTTCGGTGATTCTGATATTTTGAGGCAAAGCTATTTTGTTGAGGTTTGCTCTGTTTCTTGGATGTACTGGCCATATAATTTTAGAATCCAGTTGCCCCAGTGATGAGAGAATTTGTTCGAGGTTTTCTTTTTTATCGGTGTTAACCGGTCTGTGTAGCGTTAGTAAGATAAAATCCTTCAGATCGCCGACAAGTTTTTTTATGGATGCATGTTTAGTGGCAATTGCTGAGAAGGCCAGGAATGAATCATACATCACATCTCCAACATTAAAAACGTTCTTTGTTATGCCTTCTTTTTTTAATTGTTCTACAGCAGAATCCGAAGGACAAAACAAAATATCGGAGACATGGTCGGTTATAACTCGATTTATTTCCTCCGGCATCTCCCTGTTAAAACTGCGCAATCCGGCTTCAATATGAATTACAGGTATGTGCATTTTAGAGGCGACCAGTGCACCCGCTATTGTCGTATTTGTATCGCCATACAACAATACGGCCTCAGGAAATTCAGCAAGCTCAAGAATGATTTTTTCAAATCCAACTAATATTTGGGCGGTCTGTGCTGAATGAGATCCTGATCCCACGTTCAAATTTGCAAACGGGTGTGGAATTCTAAGTTCATCCCAAAATACCTGGCTCATTTTCTCTTCGTAGTGCTGACCAGAATGCACAATAATTTCTTTAATGCCAGAATCTAAAAAAGCTTTGGAAACAACTGCCGCTTTTATGAATTGGGGTCGGGCGCCTATTAAAGTGAGAATCATTGTTTGAATAAAATCATTACTAATTCAAAATCCTATCCTTCTATATAATTTTTCTTTCAGCTCCTCCTGTGAAGGATAGCTAATCAATACCGCTTTATGAGGTCTTTGAAAAACAAACATACTACCTGCTGCAGCAGCAGATGCACCGTGTTGAACCGCCAAATAAAAATCTTCAACAGTAGAAGCACCTCCACATGCAATCAACGGTATGCTCAATTGAGAACTGATTTTTTGAATTAGGCCTGTATCATAGCCTTCATAAGTTCCGTCTCTGTCTATTGAATTCAGAAAAATTTCACCTGCTCCTATATCCTGCATCCGTTTCGCGTATTCAGCAGGATCTTCTTCAATTTTTTCTGATCCGTTTTTTATATAAACCTTGTATTTCCCGAAAATATTCTTTTTGATATCCATGGATACAACAATGCTCTGACTACCTACCAATTTTGCGGCTTCTGTCACCAAATTTGGATTTGTTGCGGCACTATAGTTTAGAATTACTTTTTCAACTCCTTCGTGGAATAGCTGTTCAATTTCTTTAGTTGAAGTAATTCCTCCTCCGTATGCTAAAGGAATAAAAGCTTCGCCTGCTATTTCCTTTACTTTCGAAATATTCGGACCTCTTTTTTCTTTGGTAGCATCAATGTCCAAGATTACTATTTCATCTATCTCCTTCTCATTAAAAACTTTTACAGCATTGATAGGGTCACCCACATAGGTGTAATTTTTAAATTTTACTGATTTTACAAGCCCGCCTTTATGCAATAATAAAACGGGAATTACACGAACCCTGTTCATCAATATTGAAATGCGAAATTTCTAAGAAGGTTATAACCAAACCGGTGACTCTTTTCAGGATGAAATTGGACACCGATAATATTTTCATGTTCGATACCAGCAGTGAAATCGTACCCATAATTTGCTTCAATTAAGATATCAGTACGATCATTTGGCGAGACATGATAAGAATGTGCAAAGTAAAACCTCGAATCTGAATCCATCCCGGTCATTAGTCTGGAAGGCTTATCAACTTTAATTTCTCTCCATCCCATATTGGGAACTTTCAATCCTTTTTCAACAAGTTCCTTTTTGAATCTGATTGTTCTCCCATTTATCCAACCAAGTCCGGGTAATTGTCCCTCCTCGCTGTTTTCCATCATCATTTGCAATCCCACACAAATACCGAGAATAGGAACTTTTTCATTAAATACTTTTTCATTGATGGTTTCCATTAGTCCCGAGTCGTTTAATTTTTGCATGCAATTGTCAAAATTGCCCATACCAGGAAGGAGCAATTTACTTGCATCAGCCACTTGTTTTCTATCGCCGCTAATTACGGCGCTAACGCCTGCCTTTTTGAGCATGTTGCGAATAGAATTAAGATTTCCCACACCGTAATCAACAATAACAATCATTGAAAAACTTTAAGATTGAGAACGCAATCTCCGGGCAATTGTTTTCCAGGAAACTACTTTGCGATAGAAAAACAATAAAGAGGCGATGCCTGTAAGTGCAATAAAAAATCTTACGACGAAGTCCACGCGATATTTTCCCGTAAGATTTACAACACTAAATCCCAACAGGAAAAATGCAGATATGATAACGCAGCCCAACAATATCCTTTTGAAATTATAAGGAATCGGATATAATTTTTGAACCATTCGAGCGTGATAGAATGGCACTACAAGATTACCAGCCAAAATCGAAAGTGCAGCACCTTCCTTACCCCATATCGGAATTAAAACGTTGTATAAGATTACTGAGATAATTGCTCCGACAACAATTGCCTTAGCATATGAAAAGCTACTTCCTGCTATTGCATTGGCGATACTCAAAATTTGCGGAATCCCAAGCAACAATACATTTAAAGCAAGAATACTGATCACATTTTTTGATCCCAGGTATTTTTCATTTGTGAAAATGCGGAGAATGTCTTCGGCAAATAATCCCAGAAGGAATACTCCCAGAAATCCAATGATACAATAGAGCTCTAAAACCAGACTGTAAATCTGGGGGGCATCATCGTTTTTCGAAATGGACATAGCGAAAGGTGACCACGCCTGCATGAATGCCCAAATCAATAAGTTGAGTACACCAGCAACAGCAGAACCTATTTGAAACAGTCCCACTTCAGCTTTGGATGAATAGAAATTGAGAAAGTAAGTTGAAGTTGAATTCATCACCCAAAAAAGAAGGGATGCAGGCAGGAGTGGAGTTGAAAAAATCAACATCTCTTTTAATCTTGCCCAGGAGAAATATTTCAGGTTGATCCAGTGACGAAGGATTACGAAACAAGCGATAAATCCCACAAACGAAGCAATTACCTGGGCCGTGTAACTTCCTTTAAGTCCCCAGCGCCATTCTACTATCAGGAGAATATTGAGACCAATCGTTAAGAGTACAATAACCAGTGAATAGGTAACAGCATGTATTGGCTTTCGTTTCATGCGATACCAAATATTAACTACTTTTTGAAATGCAGACATACACACATTGGCTCCAAACAATTTCAAAAGAATGGCATACTCCGAAGATTGTAAAATGAGTTTTGACCAAAACCCTGCGAATAAAATAAACTGGATTCCGGCTACAAAACTCGTTGCAGCCAAAAATACAAGCCATGTATTCAGAGTCCGTTTGATTTCAATGTCTTCATTTTTTTTCCAATACCATACAGTCATGGTATTGTCCATATTAAAAACCACCAACATGTAAACTATCGCGAAAGTTGTCCCCAATAGACCTATAACTCCATAGTCCTTGGGATCGAAAATTCTTGTGTAAATGGGAATCAAAAAAATTCCGATAAAAGAACTGATGATACCGGAGATGCCATAAATAACGCTATCGCTGAAAAGCCCCTTAAGTTGTTTTGTCTTGTTAGTTGCCATTATACTAGTTCACGCTTTCTTAGAGAATCTAAATAAACAGGGACCATTTTTTTTTCAGCATATTTTTCGACGACTTCCTTATTTAAACTTTTTACTTCATCACTTAAAGTGGTTCCCTTATTTAGTACGAATTTTTCACAAAAAAAAGTTGGGCTAAAATGAGGAGTTTGATTTCCCGTGAGCCCGTCAATTATTTTACCTGCAACCCAGGAAGGTGCATTATTTTTTTGAACAAAATCTCTACCCGATTTGGCAAATGCCAATCGATACTCCTGATCCTGGATCAATTTGCGCAGCTGATCTTTCAGATTGTTCTCGTCCAGGTTACAAATAGGCGGACTAAAAATAGCCTCTGGTCCGCTTTCAAATATTTTGGTTCCCACTGCACATCCCATTGCCATTCCTTCCGTTGCAAAAATTCCCGGATAGTGTAAATAGATTTGATCAATTGCGATATCTGAATTTTTTAGTTCTTCGAGAACTACGCTATTGGGTTTTTTTTCCAAGATCTCAAATTCGAAATCCAGGCCTTCACCCTTTAAGCCTTCTACAGTTTGAGTTATCAACCTGGTTCCCTTAAGATCGCGATTGCTGGGAGCATGAAGAATTCTTACTCTCGAATTATGTCTTGGCTGGGCCGGCTCGCCTTTGAGTACATAGGGAACATAGGTTGGATGAAATGGTCGGATAAATAATCCCGATAAATCAGGTAAGGCATGAATGCTGTCTGCAAGCAATTCTATTGTCCTAATGAATTTTATTTTTTTATTGAGATCGTCTTTTAAATAATAGTCATCAGGTAAGGTGATATTGATGTCGGGGTATTGTTGCTTAAATGCACCATAATACCTGGCTTCGGATCCTATAAAAATGAATGCAATTTTTTTTCCAAGCTTCCTTAAGATTCTAAGGTCTTCCAAATTGGGTAATACTGAACCCCAGGTAAAAATGTAAGCGTCAAAATCAAGGAGCTCCTTTTGAAAAATTCTTCTAATCGTTCGTTTGAGTGATGTATTTCTCAATCGAAATTCAAGGCCCCGTAGTACTGGTACCTCGGAAAATATTTTGGGAGCTACAGATTCTTTTGTCAGGTCATAATCATACCTAATCTCAGGGAAAAAATTATCCCTGCTTTTCACAAAACTTTTAACCTCATGGCCCAGTTCCTTTAGACCCAGTACAATTCCATTGAGGATTCCGCAATTTTCGTTTGTGCCAACCAGAATTTTCATGAATACTCTAAGGGCGTTCACCCTCAACTTTACCCGGAACCCCAACTATGATTTTATATGGTTCGCGAAATTCTTTATTGATCAGTGCGCCAGTTCCGATGATACAACCCCTGGCAATATAAGAGCCAGCCAGGATTTTTACATCGAAACCAAGCCAGATATCTTCTTCCAGTTCAACAGGGGTAAAACTGATGCCCTGTTCCCGAATGCTAATGTCTCTTCTTTCGAATTTATGGTTGGAGGTAATGATTTTACTTCCTGCACCCATCAACAAATGGTTACCTATTTTTAATCCTGATTTTCCAACGAAATAGCAATATTCCCCAATTACACAATCATCACCAATTTCGATTTCTGATGGAAACTTAAAAGTAGTTCCGTCTTTTATTCTTGTATTTCGTCCTAACTTTTTGAAGAAGGGCCTATAACAAAAACGTCGAAATGAAATGGCCCAGTCAAAAGGAATGTATTTAAGCAACCCCTGCACAATAAAGAAAATTCTGTCGTTGAAAAAAAAATTTGAGTTTGAGGGCATGCTTTAAATCATCGATTCGATTGCAGGAAATGGATCTATATTTTTCTCCAATTTTATAATTAATGGATCGGCCTGTATAGCCGTGGGAATAGAATTCCTCAACTGATAATTTTCCTTAATTTTTAATTGCGAGTAAATAAATTTTACAACTGACTCAAGGGTCACAATTCGGGCATTTAGATATTGTACAACAGGTCCTTTAAAAGAAATCAAATCACAGATATCGTTTCGCAAATTTTCTACAGGCATCAAACTCAAACTGAGATTGTCAATACCCAGTATCTCGCCGCTTTTGATTTTTTGGATTAGCCTGGAAATAAGTCGCTTTGAAGATTCACCTTTGCCAAATGGAAAACTCAATCTAATCACCAGATAATCGCTCAGATTTTCATTTAGAAACTGCTCCGCTAATGATTTGCTTTTTATGTAAGGATTATTTTGCGCTGCTTGTTTTGAACTGACGGAGAGTGTTGAAAAATAGATATACCTAAAATCCTTATGGCGAAGTTTTAAATAAATTATAAATTCTTTGAACTTCTCCAAATTGTTTTCGATTATTTCAAGCTCCGATCCATCAATCCGGGTAATGCAATCAATGATCAGGGAATTTGAAAAATTATACTTAGAATAGTCAACCTCATTTCCAAGCTCGAAGTCCTTTCTTGTGAGTGGGAAGATTTTATTTGAACATGTCTTTAATCCTTCTGAAATATTCTTAGCAACAAAGCTGTTCGCACCTAAAATGTAAACTATGTCAAATTTTTTCTGCTCTTTTAGATCCATTCAGGAGTGATTTGACAGTCTAGCTGTTTTCAGAAAACCATTGCGCGGTTTTCTCAATCCCTTCTTCCAGATCAACTTTGGCTTTGAATCCGAGGATGCGATCTGCTTTTTCCACACTGGGAATTCTAAGCTCTATGTCTGCGCTCAACGAAGGTTTGAAAATAATCTTCGATTTGGAATTTAGTACTCTGCAAACCATTTGAGCAAGTCCAAGTGTTGTTATTACTGCTCTGGAATTTCCTATATTAAAACTTTGACCTATTGCATTTTCATTTGTGATGGTGCGCATCAGGCAATCCACAAAATCATCAACATAACACCATGCACGAATCTGATTTCCATCTCCATAAATAAAAATGTCTTCATTTTTCAGGGCCTTCTTTATAAAAATTTGAATGGCGCCTTCACCAGTCTGTCCCGGGCCATATACATTAAAAGGTCTAACTGTTACTACCGGTAACTCGAATTGTTTAAAATATGATTGTGCAAGATGTTCTCCTGCCAATTTACTTACGGCGTAAGTCCAGCGCGCTTCACCTGCGCTACCTGATACTGTAGTATCTTCTTCGCTCGATTTATATGCCATAGATCCGAAAACTTCGGATGTAGAGAAATCAATTAAACGATCTTTGATTTTATTCGCGTGCGCCGCCTCCAGAACATTGGCAGTGCCAATCATATTCACCCTCATTGTTTTTACTGGGTCCTGAATCACAGTGTTAATTCCAGCAATGGCAGCGGCATGCACAACGATATTAGTACCATTCATGGATTCCTTAAGAAGGTTATAGTCCAAAACGTCGCCTTTTACAATTGAAATATTGGGATGCTTTGCAAATCCACTTGTAGTGAGTGTGTCCCGATGGAAATTGTCGTAAACCGTAATCTTATTTTTTTCAATTAAATTCTTAATAAGGCAGTTTGCTATAAACCCAGCTCCACCGGTAATGAAAATTGATTTATTCTCCATTGCTGTTAATTATTATTTATGACTTCCCCTGATGCGTAAATTTTTTCTATGATTTCAACTACTTTAAGCCCTTCAAGTGCATTAGTGGTTATAGGCGCGCGACCTTTAAGCACATCTACAACGTTTTCAAAAATATAGTGGTGATTAGCTGCTGAGCCTTTGTAAGGCCCATAATCATTTGCAGGATTCGAAGGTGCCAACTCAGGCATTTTATAATCCTTGATATGACAGAATTCAACTTCGTTCATGTATTGTCCGCCCACCCTTACCGTACCTTTTTCCCCAATAATGGTAAGATTACTTGTAAGGTTTTGATCCCAAACTGAGGTGGAATAAGAAAGCGAACCCATGCCTCCATTTACAAAATCAAAGCTCACAAAACCTGAATCTTCAAATTCAATCATTTTGTTGTGATTGAAATTGTAAAATCTGGATTGGATATTAGTTATATCACCAAATAACCAGTACATGATGTCAATGTAGTGTGAGAATTGCGTGTACAAAGTGCCCCCATCTAATTGTTTCGTTCCATGCCAGTTACCGGCAGTATAATATCTTTCGTCACGGTTCCAGTAACAATTAATCTGCACTAAATAAATTTTACCAAGAACTGATTTACGAACAATTTCTTTTAACCATACAGATGGAGGTGAATACCTGTTTTGCATCACGCAAAAAACCTGTTTATGTTGGTTTAGTGCTTCGTAAATAATTTTTTCGCAACCACCTTTATGCAAAGCCATAGGTTTTTCAACCACAACATTTTTGCCTGACCTCAAGCCTTCTAATGCATGTTGTTCATGCAATCCATTTGGCGTAGCTACACAGAGGACATCAAAATCCTGGTGTTTGCATAACATATCCCTTAGATCAGAGTAATGTGGTACTGTAAGTTCTTTGAATTTTAGTTGATCCACTGGTCTCGTGTCGCAAACTGCAACCAGCTCACACTCTTTGTTCTTGTTAATCATCTCAACGTGCCTTTTGCCAATATGCCCGCAACCAACTACTGCGAATTTTATTACTCCATTATTTTCCATGAACAATCTTTGTTACTCTATTATTTAGGAGGCGATATTCTTCGCCACTTTCGTCACATTTTGCCAGTCCGTTTGCATCAAAATTTAATCGGTGGCCATATTCACTCATCCAGCCAGATTGGCGCGCCGGATTACCGAAAACAAGTGCATAAGGCAATACAGATTTTGTAACAACTGCACCTGCGCCAATAAACGCGTATTCACCAATTTCGTAACCGCATACGATGGTTGCATTTGCTCCAATAGTTGCGCCTTTCCTTACAATAGTTGAACGGAATTCATCTTTGCGGGAAATGGCGCTTCTGGGATTGTAAACATTTGTAAATACCATGGAAGGTCCGAGGAAAACATCATCTTCACAAATAACTCCTGTATAAACTGAAACGTTATTTTGAATTCTTACATTATTTCCAATGATGACACCAGGAGATACGACAACGTTTTGTCCAATGTTGCAATTTTTTCCGATCTGGCTTTTAGACATCACGTGTGAGAAATGCCAGATCTTTGTTCCATCCCCGATCTGTACACCGTCATCGATTACCGCAGTTTCGTGAGCAAAAAAATTCATGAAGTATTTAGTAAATTTTAAGCACCGTGGCCTGAATTTGGAGCAAATTTAGCCGAGTACTTATTTGAATCAGACTTTTTGAATTGTAAATGGTGGAAATTATTTGAAAAGACGCATTCTCTTAAACACATTTCTTTTGAGTTTATGACCGTCTTCGTAATAATCCGGACCGTTACCATACGAGTAGCCGTAACCGTAGCTACTTCCATATCCATAGTATCCGCTGTAACGACCTTTCAATTTGATGTCATTCACTATTAGGGCCATATTGCGCATTTTCTTCTGACGATATAAATCCTCAATCAAGACCAATTGTTTCTTGACTGAATAATTCTGGCGCACAATGTAGAAGCAGGCATCTGAATATCTTTCCAAAGTCATTGCGTCACTCACCAAACCTATTGGCGCAGTATCGACTATGATTACATCAAATCTTTCCTTCAGCTGTTGAAATAATTCTCCAACTTTTTCACTCAACAATAATTCCGAAGGATTCGGCGGAACAGGTCCGCAACCAATGATGTAAAGATTTTGAACTTCGGGTATCGGTTGAATTATTTCATCCAGCTTTATATTTCCGACTATATAATCCGTCAAACCTTTTCCGGTTTTTAATCCGAGGTTAGTCAGGATTTTTGGTTTCCTGATATCGAATTCGAGGATGATTGTCTTCTTACCAGAAAGTGCAATAACTGCACCGTAGTTAGTTGCAATAAATGATTTGCCCTCTCCGCTTACTGTTGATGTAATCAGAAGCACTGGCTTTTCAATTTTTGAAAGCAGGTAGTGAGCGCTTGACCTGGCGATCCTAAATTGTTCAGCTACTACAGTTCTGCTTCCATGTGTAACAGCAAAACGACCTTCAGTTGCGTGTCCAATCTCTCCAATAATGGGCACATTCGTTTTCTTTTCAATTTCATCCCTTGTTCTCAATTTATCATTGAAAGTTTCGAATATGAAAATGATACCAATTGGTATGATAAGCCCAAGAAATAATGCCATGAGGTAAGTACCCTTCTTGTCAGGCTTTATTGGCGTATCCGATGCAATTGCATCTTCAAGTGGTCTGGAACTTGCCACTGTAGCAGCAGCAGATATAGCAGCTTCTTCTCTCTTTTGTAGTAAGAACAAATAAAGTTCCTGTTTAATTTTTTGTTGCCTTTCAATATTGAGCAATCCTTTAGCTTTTGCCGGAACAGATCGAACATCTCTTTGAGCACCCTCTAAAGTCGATTGCATTTTATTAATGGCTATCTGATAAGATTGCCTCACATTTTTCAGGCCTTCAATGATTTGCTCCCGGAGTGTGGTGAGATTGGTCTCAATATTTTTTACTGCCGGATTAGCCTCATTTGTAGTTTTCAAATAATTATCTCTCTGCAATTGCCATGCATTATACTGAAGCAACATAGGCACAATGACCGGCTCTTCAATCCCGAGATTTGTTGGCACTATTTCATATTGATGGTCTTTGTTATTCAAATAATTCAAAAGCATGTCCAAAACATTCATACGAACCTGTTGAGCATTTACTCCTTTGGAACTTTCTTCCATTTTGTCGTAATATAATTTCGACTGCGCAGTAAGGTCAATGACTTCATTTGATTCGCGATAATTGAGAAGATTGGACTCGACACCACCCAATTCCCTTTTAATAGTATCCAGACGAACATCAATGAAATCCATGGTTGCCTGGGATATTTCTCTTTTGACCTCAATACTCAATTTTCCATATTCACTCATGAGGTTATTTATGATTGCTTTTCCCAGCTGTACATTCTCGGTTTCCATTGAAATATTAAGTATGCTGGCATAATCATTGGCCTGGCCGACCTTAACCGCTTTGCTTAGCGCAGATGCCAGTCCCTCAATAGGAGTATATGTTACATCGAATTTTTTTGTTGCGAAATCTCTCAGACTCACTGCAGGATATCGGATGAGAATAAACTGACCGTAAGAAGTTTGAAAAATCTGACCATAAGTAATGGGAGCCGTAGATGTAGGTCCTATTAAAAAATCATTTTCCCTTGCATCAATTTCCATATTGAATCCTCTCGTAGAATCTTTGAGAGAAATAATGCTCAAACGGAATGGCTCAGAACCGTAAATATTTGAAGAACGCAGATTCCCGCGATTGTGATAGCTGATTGTGAGTCCGAGATTATTAATTACCCTGGTAAGCAGTGGTCTCGAGTGCAGAATTTCAAGTTCGTTACTCAGATTAATATTATCTGAAAAAAAGATTTCATCCAGTTGTGATTTGGATCCGCCACCATATTTGTTGTCTTTATTTATGAAGAGCGTACCGGTGACTCTATGGATAGGAATTGCATACCTCGTTTGAATAAATCCAATAATCAGCGCAATAGTCACGCTCAGAATGAGCAGTGGCATATAGCGGAGATATTTATAAATAAACTCCCTTAGATTGAAATCCTGCTGATTCTCTTTAGTCCCGTTTAACTGGACATTGTTATTTTCAGACATATCTAGTTGTGCTCCGTACGGTGTTTGAGGTTTGATCTCTTGTGTTAACGCTTCTTCCTTATCAATATTCTACAAAATTCTTACCTGTTTACTTAAATAGACTAATCAATACGCCCACTGACGTAATAATTGTTGCTATAGTAGCTATTATAGCCAGGTTACGAGTTGTGACCTGCTCTGAAACAGTGGGCTTCTTAGGATTTGATTTGACCAGTATAATGTCGTTTTGCTTTAGATAGTAATAGGGTGATACAAAAAGGTCAGGACTGCTTACATCAACCCGACCGAATTCTCTTTTTCCGCTTCCTTCCCTGATAACCATCACGCTGTCTTTCATCCCGTAGATAGTGAGATCGCCGGCCATTCCCAGAACTTCGAGGATATTCACTCTATCGCCGGGGATCGTATATACTCCCTGTTTACCTACCTCACCCAGTACCGTTATTTTAAAATTCAGGAACCGAATATTGAAATATACATTTTTCAGAAACGGAGATAATTTCTCTTTCAACAATGCTCCAAGTTGTGATTTAGTGAGGCCCTCCACATGCAAAGCGCCAAGGCTTTGCATATGAATATCACCATCCTGATCAACCAAATACCCAGGCATCGTAGGTGCAGCTGCTCCCATAAAACCTCCAACCGAAGATCCCGTTGTTGATACCGCTGAAGACGTTGGACTGGTTACCATTTGCTGATTGTAAATTGCTGTGGCTTCAGGGTTATCGCTATAAACTGTTATTCCCAAAAGATCATCCCGTTGTATTACGGGCTCAGGAATTTTCACCTGAGAAAATTTTGTAGTATCAATGCTGCCTTGTAAGTATTGAACCTGTTTTTGTGTTTTACATGAGAATAATCCAACGATGGAAAAAACAATCAATAGCCGAAAAATGATTTTCATAAATTGCTTATGAGAAAAGTTTTTTGAAGAATATGGTAGTCATCAATCCTGAAGTGGAATTACTTCCTGTTTGTTAACTGTAGCAATTAATTTGTATCCCAAACTGGTGAGCATTACCTGGATTTTATTTTTATCAACCCGTGTGATTATTCCCTGTTCATCCATAAGCACTCCTCTTGAAAATTTCACTTTCTGCTGTTCAGAAAATGAGATGGGTGCAACTTCCAAAGACTCGTATTCGTTCAAAAATTTTCTTATCAGGAGAATTTCTTCTTCTCGAATATGTGCAGGCTTTCCATTCCAGTAAACAAAATTCACAACCCCACCAATCATTCTCGCCCCCGACTGCTCGCTTTCCTTCAATTTTACAAACACATAAGACTTAAACAGGGGTTCATTAACTACTTTATATCTGTCGCTCCATTTTTTTCGGACTTTATTAAGAGGGCAGTAACTCTCCATACCTTTTTCCTGCAGGAATTGGTGTACTTTCTTCTCCCAGCGGGGCTTTGTATAAAGGGCATACCATCTTTTGTCGTTGTGCATGATCCAAAATTAACCGTTTAAAACTAACCCCGGCCATATGGCAGTATGATTGCTTCAAAGCTTCGCCACGTCAGTCACAGCATAAGTTTGCAACCGACTTCTTTTCAATAGTTTATACAATTTTCCCGTTCCTATTTCTGCGATAGGAGATCATCCTGCAAGCCAATTTATATTAGCAATAACTGATTCATGTATTGTAGAATACCTCGGGCGAAATTGCTGCGTAAAAAGCACCTTTCATCCGGACTATCATATCGCAGAAATCAAGTTAAGAACTCAAACATTTTCAGAGATTTATATAAACCCCATTGATTCTGGAAAATTGTTTGACAAATATAAATTTTTAAACCATTCAACAATGAGCCACAGAGGTTAGAAACCCGTTATCGGAAGAGATAATCACAGTTATTGCGAAACTGTGAAAAGAATTCTCTTCAAATGAAAGTTTCAGGCAGATTTTGGTTCATGATTCGCCGGCATGCAGGCGAAATCACACATTGTAATACTTCCGATACCAGCTTATGAAATTGCGAATACCGTCTCTAATAGGAGTCTGAGGTTTATAATGGAGATTTTCAACCAAATCTTTTACATCTGCATAAGTTGCTGTGACATCGCCTGGCTGGATGGGCATCATTTGCTTCTCTGCCTTTTTACCAAGCTCCTGCTCAATCGCTTCTATGAAATCCATCAGCCTCACCGGATTGTTGTTGCCTATATTGTAAACTTTATACGGCGCCGATGAATTGGCCGGATTTGGATTTGCACTGTCCCAATTGCTATTGGGCGTTGGGGGATTGTCAATCACTCTCACTACACCTTCCACTATGTCGTCAACGTAAGTAAAGTCTCTCACCATATTCCCACTATTGAACACTTCTATGGGCTTTCCTTCAAGGATAGCTTTTGTAAACAAAAACAAAGCCATATCTGGTCTTCCCCAGGGCCCGTAAACTGTGAAAAAGCGCAAACCTGTAGATGGAATCCCAAATAAATGGCTGTAAACATGTGCCATTAATTCATTGCTTTTTTTACTGGCTGCATAAAGCGAAACCGGATGGTCCACATTATCTGAAGTCGAAAAAGGTGTTTTACTGTTCAGTCCGTATACACTTGAACTACTTGCATATGCAAGGTGGCTAATCTCGTGGTGCCTGCAGCATTCCAGTACGTTACTAAAGCCAATGATATTGCTGTTGATATATGCTTGCGGATTAGTGAGACTATATCTTACACCAGCCTGGGCTGCCAGATTACATACTCTGTCAAACTGCAAAGCTGAAAAAAGTTTGTTCAGATTTTCCGCATCTTCCAGTTGAAGATTGATAAAACCATAGTTCTGATAAGTCTTACTCTTTACGAGAGTATTATATGCGATGCTATCTTTCTGAATTCCTGCCTGTGCCAATCGACTGAATTTCAGATTTTGATCGTAGTAATCATTTATACTATCCATACCGGTAACCTCATCGCCTCTTTGAATCAAATAATTGACCAGATGAAAACCAATAAAGCCGGCGGCTCCTGTTACCAAGATTCGCATAATATGTATTTGGCTGCAAAATAAGGGAGAAATGGGTTAAGTCCATCTCATTTGAATGGCTCTATTTTTTAAAATAAATCAGGCGGGAATTCTTTGATCGAGCAATGAAATGTCGGAGTCCCGATTAATGGCCGATAAATTAAATCTTCTTTGTCGGCGAAAAACTTCAAAAGTATGGGCGGAAATCAATATCAGGAATATCAAGCCAACCTGAAAGATTGTTTCGTAAGTTTTGAGGAAATAGGACCTCAATGATATCTGATCGGCATTTTTTGGTCCAACAAACAGAGAAATTATTTTCTTAACGAGGGGTAGTGCTATTGGAATTTTGTTCCAGTTCGTATATCTAACACCACTGTAGTTATAATTCAAATTGTAATCAGCTGGCACCTGATTTTGGTAAAAATTCCAATTCGAGGCGACCTCTTCAAAAGATGCGAGATGTTTATCCGGACTAACAAAATATAAATCATAAATAGGATCCAACACGACCCATCCATTATCGCCTTTCGCTTCAATCAGAATATGTCCACCATAAACTCCATTCACTTTCATTTGCGCAAATCGCACCTCTTTTCCATCCCGTACCAAAATTCTTGCAAGCACATTTGAATAACTTCCGCAAGAACCATATGCTGTTGCCAGATCAACTGTTGCTGGCTTGAGAAAGCCTCCTTTAATATCGTTGAACTCTGCATTCTTAAAAATAATTTCACGATCAATCATCAATCGCTTTGTCATGTGGACCGCATGCACGAGAAAACTGTCTGCTGACATCTTACCATTTCCTTCGTGATAAATTTTCTGAACTACATTTTGAAACAGGTCTGATTCATAAGTTGATTCCATATGAATAAAAATCAAAGAAGAAATCAGAAATCCAATGAGGAAAGTGAGGATGAATAAATTGTTCCAAATGCTTTTTACAAATACCCTTGACTTTTTAAAGAAGCTAATCCCTTTTTTAGGCTCCATCGTTCTGTCGTTTTCGTGGTGGCAAATTATGAGTCAATCATTTTTTTCATCAAGGCAAATAAAAAAATAGCCTCTTAAATGAAAAACTTCACATTTTCCAAGATTTTCAAAGGGGTATAGATTAAACCAGATAGCTGGAATAAAATAACCTTAAAAATACGTTTAGGAATTAGGAAAATTGCAGGTGGGCAAATAGAGATAGAGCTCTACTAATTTACAATTTTATTCTCTAATACAAACTATAATTGATTGATTAGTGGATACTCTTATCAGGCAGTCTGTGTAAGTTTTTCCGCATTTTCTGCAAATTGAAGCGCGTCGATGAATGGTTGAATATTTCCATTTATGACTTCGTCCAGGTTATATACTGTCAGGCCGATGCGATGGTCGGTGACGCGGCCCTGAGGAAAGTTGTATGTTCTGATTTTGGCTGAGCGATCACCCGTACTCACTAAACTTTTTCTTCTTCTTGCGATTTCTTCTTCCTGTTTACGAACCTGCTCTTCATACAGTCTGGTCCTCAACATTTGCATTGCCTTTTCACGATTCCCCAATTGAGATCGTTCTGTTTGACAAACAACGACGGTTCCTGTAGGCAAGTGGGTCAGCATCACTTTTGTTTCAACTTTATTTACGTTTTGTCCACCAGCACCTCCACTTCGGGCTGTCTCCATTTTCACATCACTTTCCCTCAGTTCAAAATCTACCTCTTCAGCTTCAGGCATTACCGCCACAGTTGCCGCACTTGTATGGACTCTACCGCTTGTTTCAGTATCAGGTACTCTTTGGACTCGATGGACTCCACTTTCAAATTTGAGAGTTCCATAAACCTCATCACCGGTTACTTCTAGTTGAACTTCTTTGTATCCACCAACTGTGCCTTCGCTTTCGCTGAGAATAGCGGTTTTCCACCCTCTTTTTTCACAGTACCTTATATACATTCTGAGCAAATCGCCGGCAAATAAAGAGGCTTCATCGCCCCCCGTGCCCGCACGTATTTCGATTATGGCATTTTTGTCGTCCTGGGGATCTTTCGGAATCAGCATTTGCCTAATATCAGATTCAAGCTTTTCTTTTCTTTCTTCCAGCAACGGCAGCTCTTGTTTGGCCAGATCCCTCATTTCAGCATCATCCCCATTGAGTACCTCCCGATTGAATTCAATATTGTCTAAAACATCTTTGTAAGTATCCTGGGCTTTTACAATTTTTTCCAGGTTACGATATTCTTTACTTAGTTGTCCAAATTTCCTATTATCACTCACTATTTCAGGGTTAGTGAGCGCTACTCCCAATTCTTCAAATCTGGCCCTGATCGCATCAAGTTTATCTAACATAGTTTTAAATTACTTTTAAGATGGCAGTTTTCTGCCGGAAAAAGCAAATAAGTTCGCAAAGTTAATTCATTCACACCTTTCATGGCTTATCATAAATATAAGGCTGATAAAATTTTTACCGGCATTACAATGTTGAATGGCGATAAAGTGCTTATTTGTAAAACCAATGGTGAAATTGAAGCAATAGTAAATGATAATGAGGCCGGAGATGATATAAGAAATTTTAATGGGATAATAAGTCCGGGCCTGGTGAATGCTCATTGTCATTTGGAATTGTCCTATTTGAAGGGCGTGATTCCCGAAAAAACAGGAATGATTGATTTTCTTTTGGGCGTGATTAAGCGAAGAAATTTTGACGAAGAACTTAGGCTGCAGGCTATTGAAACTGCTGATAATGAAATGTTGCGGAGTGGAATAGTTGCAGTAGGGGATATTTGCAATGGAAGTGATACGGTGAGACAAAAAAGTAGGTCTGAAATTATTTACAGAAATTTTATTGAAGCGGCAGGATTTCCGGAATCTGTTGCAGAAAGCAGACTTTCGAATGCCATAAAGGTTGCGGAAATATTCAGGAGCGAGTTGGGAAATAGTGCGCTGGTGGATATTGTCCCGCATGCTCCTTATTCTGTGTCTGGCAAATTAATGGACCTAATCAATGATCTTGGTGCTGATTATGTTTCTATTCATAACCAGGAGACTGAAGATGAAAATGAATTTCTCCAATCAAAGAGTGGAAGTTTTTTAAGGTTGTATGAAGAGTTGGGCTCCGATATGAGCTCGTTTATTCCAACTGGCGTAAGCAGTCTGCAAAGTTTTCTTCCACATTTTTCTGGTAAAAGGTCGATGATGATGGTGCATAATATTGCGAGTAGTCAGGATGATATTGATTTTTCCAAAAAATATCAGGCTGTCGATTTCGGGAATATGTATTGGTGTTTTTGTCCGAATGCAAATCAATATATCAATGGTACAATTCCCGACGTAAGAATGTTTGAAAGGAATAACTGCAATATTGTTCTTGGTACTGATAGCCTGGCTTCCAATCATCAATTGGATTTAGTAAACGAGATACGCACATTACGAAAATTTTATCCTGAACTGAATATTGCAAATGTCTTGAGATGGTGCACTATGAATGGTGCAAGAGCTTTGGGACTTGAGGAGCAATTGGGAAGTTTAGATAAAGGAAAGCAGCCCGGTGTAGTGGTGATTGATGGAGATCTTGGAAATATTAAGAGGTTGATATGAAATGAAGACTTTGGTTGAGGAAATATTATTGAATGGGTATGGATCAAACTAAGCATTGTGAGGAGCGAAAGATGAAGGGGAATGAATTGGTATTAGTTTGTAAGAAGTAAGCCAAGGGAATGAGTGATCGTTTAATTTGTAGAATGCAGCAGAAGACCAATGATATTCTTCGGGCACTTTCGCCAGATTCCATTTAGGGTAGCAGGGAAGTTGATGTATTCTGTAAAGTTTATTTTCTAAAAATTTCGGATTCCAGCATTCCTGGATGAGTGGATTTCCATTCCAGAAATGATATTTTCGGTCTTTCCTTTCTACCAGATAATTTGCCAGGGTTTCGGGTTCATTTTTTTCGAGGTATTTTTTAAACATATGTCCGGTGAATTTGAAAAGTGATCCCTGGCAATCGGTTCTTCGGACATCCGGATTTATTTCCCAAATGAGGTTTAGCTCGCTGGGAAGTATTGAAAATCCGTAGATGGTGCATCGTTGTTGTCGCACTAGCCAGTGAAGGGATTCAACGATTTCGATTTTTATTTTATCGTTGACAAATAGGGGTTTTTGATTTTGTATTTGTGCCGAAAGGAATTCGACATTGAAAATAGATTGCATAGGGGTTAGGTTAGCGTGAAAAAATATTTAAACAAAAATACGTTTGGGAAAAAAGGGATGCAAATGAGAAATCCCGGTGGTTGGGAGTATTTTTCGGAAAAATTTCGGGTATAAAACCAAATTACATTTCATTACTCCCACGGTGTCGACGCCCATTTAATTCGCAATGGTTTACACCACAAAAAATTTCAACTGAGGTTCCCGGGAGTCGACGCCATTCAAAACAAAATGGTGTACACCTGCCAATATTTAAACCAGCTTTTATTTGCTATAATCCCCGGTGTCGACACCATTCAAAACAAATTGCAATACATCTGATGACATTTCAACTACTTTTAAATTTCCCAAAATCCCGCGGTGTCGACGCCATTCAAAACAAAATGGTGTACACCTGCCAACATTTCAACCACTTTCAATTTCCTAAAATCCCACGGTGTCGACACCATTAGAATTAAAGTGGTCTACACCATAATAAACATTTTACCCAATGCTGCGGTGTCGACGCTCAAAATTTACACTTAACTGGTGTTCACTATATTCAATTTTTATTGTGTCGACACCCGGGGAATACCCTGGACGTGCATTTACAATTTGTGTCGACACCCCGGGAGAACATTTTTTTTAAATGGAGACCAATTGGAGTTTTTAGGTGTCGATACCGGGGGTGGGATTGATTTACCCTGGATGTATGCTTACAATTTGTGTCGACACCCGGGAGAATATTTTTTTAAAATGGAAACCAAATGCAGTTTTTAGGTGTCGACACCCGGGGTGTGGGAGTGATTTGTGATGATGTATGCTTACAATTTGTGTACACCCGGGCATGAGAA
>PSRI01000155.1 GCA_003175935.1 Bacteroidota bacterium | reverse complement strand
CGGCAGACTCCGGCAAGAGTTCAGCGTAAAGAAGTTGTGTCCTTTTTTGGATGGACCCGCCTGGGTTGAGTACTTAGTACTTAGACAAGCATTTTGAATCCTTCAGCATTCCTGCCTGCTCGCCTTCGCGAAGCTTGCGCCACCGCTATAGCTTGTACCTTCGCTTTCGCTTCGGCACACAGGTTAGCGCACGCGGTCACCGAAGCAAGGCCGGCAGGCAGGCAACGTTCAGCATTCAACTTTTGGATGGAAGCCAAAAATTCAAGGCAAGTATGAATATAACCATCGACCAATGCAGCAATTGGTACACCCATCTTTTTTCGGAGTAGAAAAAAGTATATGCGTGAAATGCTGCAAATGGAAGAGCGCAGAGGATCCAGTATTCAAAAGTGGAAGTGGAATTTATGAATGGAATAAGCAAAGCTGTGAGAAGATAGAGCAGCATGAGACTCCAGCTTTTTCTAACCTGGATGAGCATACGCAAAATGTTTCTCTGAATGTAAAACCCGCTGATCAAAAATGGAATCACCAGTAAGAACATGCCGCCCCAGGCCCATACGTCCTGCTGAAATTTTGGATAGCTAATCGTGATTGATGGAAGATAAGTATGAGGGTTCCAATTATTCGTGAGGTATAAATAAGCGAAAAGAAAATAATATGGTGTAATAATTCCAATAATTGATACTACCCATTCACTGGGATGAAAAGGCCTTAAAGTAATCAGCCCAAAAAATATCAGAATGGCAAAACCAATTGCCGGGAAATATAGGAAAGATGCAAAACCTACAACCAGTCCAACATTAAAAACAAGTGTTTTGGGACGCTGATGATTAAATAAATTACTGAGACGGGCCCATACCCACACCAGCAGGCTGTTAATGATTAAAGTAGATGAAAGTTGCCACCATTCTGGAAAAAAAGAAGTGATTAAAATATATGACATCGCCGGCAAATAATTGGGACGAGGTAATAATTTTTGGTTATTGATAAGGTTATTGAAAGTGATCGCCTGAGTTAGTACCAGAATAAGCGTTATAACCGAATAAACAGCGGGAACTGAATTACTAATGGGCGCTAAAAAATTCAGGAATTTATGATAGAGAAATCCATCTGTTGCCTGTGCGACTGGAATATGAGGATGGATAAACGAGTATAGCTTCAATATGAAGGCATATACCAATAAAAGGATAATGTTTATCGGGTTATTGGCCTTAAAGGATTCTACCACAGGATTGAATTTATTTAGAAATCAACTTTCGCAAAGGAAACAAAATTCCTGTACATGCAAGGTATAACTAATTGCCTCGCGCCGACCTGCCTTCCATATTTAGGCATGAACTCATAGCCCTTGTCCAGATTTTTTAAAGTGGGCGTCCTGTTCACCTGTCCATCGGCAGTTACACTCTGCTGATTCAGGAGAAGATTTCTTCTTTCCAACTGATTATACAAAAAATTGATTTCTCCTCCGGAATTAAAAACAAGGTAAGAGAGAAAATTATCAGTTTCATCATCATACTGACTTTTCCTCACCACATTGCTCCATTCCATCTTTCCGCCATTGTCAAAAGAAAATAACGCAATGTTCTCACTGTAATACCTCATGCTTTGTCCGTTGCTCCGACTATATGGGTTCCAATAATTATATCCATACGGACTGTAATAATAATAATCAAAGGGAGAATAATAGGGGTTATACATGTAGTCGTACCTGTTCCAGGAACTGTAGCGGGACGAAGTATAATACGACTCACTTATTACGAGAAAACCACCATCTTTTTTGGGTATTACCTGTCTGATAAAAAAGTCATTAAACGCCATCTTCGCATTTCCAGATTCAGATTTTGCATCCGCCTTAAGCTCATCGGAAAATACCGTATATGTTTCCTGGGCAACCTCATTGGTGAGTTTGTTCCATTTTACAGTGTAGAGGCCTTCAATATTTCCTTTTCGTTGCTTGTAGTAAAACGAGCTTATTAGATAGTCTTTATTGATATTGTCGGGCTTAATTTTCACTTCATCCAAAAACCTTTCGCCTATATTGAATTTAAAATTGCTGAATGTATCAGCCTTAGCTCGTTTTACAACCAGGGTAAGTCCCGTGATATAATCCTTCGTGCCTACACGTGAGCAATGCCCAAATGCCATGTCGCCATCATTGTCCAGGATGAAATCACTGAATACTGCGTCTCTTTCTTCAACAGCCATACCCTGTCTGTCTTTTTTCTGAATTTCCAGGTTCGAGTTGAGCAGCATCGTTGTGAAAATGAAATTTCTTTCGTTGCGCTTGTTAATCTTAAACACCATAATTTTCTGTTTGTCTTCACTGAAAATTGTGGAGTAGATTTTATTATCGCCGAAAGTGGAGAGATGCGTGGTGTCGATTTCAATGGGATCGGTCATTCTTTTTCCATTCCCGTCCATTTTCACTCCAACACAGTAAATAGTATTTCGTCTTTGGAATTCATAAATCATCCAAATATGTTCGGGATATGGTATAAAATCGATATTGATTATTTTATCGGGGATAAAATCCAGATCAATTTTATCCTTCAACTTCATTTCATTGTCATATATACACAGGTCATTTTTTGAACGATAATTCTTATATATTAAAATATTGCCACTTACCTTCCCGATTATATCAAAATTTAATTGCCTGTAGTCATCTCTTTCAACATCTGAGTAATATATTCGTTGGGCGGAAGCAATTGAAGGATATATGAACATGGCCAGAACAAAAAAGGCCAGAATGGTACGTTTCATTGATCGATATTTTCGTAAATAAATGTACGAGATGTGTGCCAAATTAGATGCTTTTACACCCTTTAATACACAAAGGCTGAATTTTTAACCAAATTGCAACCTGTGATCCGAACATTTCATCTTGAATACCCATTTTAAATATACCTTTGGTTCGCATTTAAACTTAAAACCAGAAAATAACCTTTAACTCACCGTGAGCATTAAGCTTAACAAGGTAACCGCAGCCGGACTAGTAGTTGCGCTAGGGATAATTTATGGAGATATAGGAACTTCCCCCCTCTATGTTTTCAGCGCCATCATCAATGGAAAAGAAATTAGTGAGGAACTGATCCTGGGAAGTTTATCGTGCATTATCTGGACTCTTACCCTACAAACGACCATCAAATATGTAATCCTCACGCTCAAGGCAGATAACAGGGGTGAGGGTGGAATTTTCTCATTATATGCGTTGGTGAGGCGACAAAAGAAATGGCTGGTGATTCCAGCCATGCTGGGTGGTGCAGCACTTCTTGCCGATGGCATGATCACTCCGCCCATTTCTGTTACCTCCGCAGTAGAAGGTTTGAAGCAAATCAAGGCATTTGAAAATATTCAGCAATTCCAGATCGTCTATATTGTACTTGGTATCCTGGTTATCCTTTTTTTCCTGCAACAATTCGGTACGGTCTCGATAGGGAAAATGTTTGGGCCTATTATGTGCATCTGGTTTCTCATGCTGGCTCTTCTGGGCATCATGCACATTACGGATGATTTCAGGGTGCTCAAAGCCGTTAGTCCGCATTACGCCATAAAACTGCTTACAAATTACCCGAAAGGTTTTTGGATACTCGGCGCCGTGTTCCTTTGTACCACGGGAGCAGAAGCTTTATATAGCGATCTCGGACACGTGGGAAGAGGCAATATTCGCATCTCCTGGATTTTCGTAAAGAGCTGCCTTTTGCTGAATTATCTTGGTCAGGGCGCTTTTCTTTTAAGGCATGAAGGAACCATCTATGCCACGGATCAACTCATGCAGAGTACAGAATTTATGGCGGCGCATCCTCATGCAATTGAATTGCTAAATCCATTTTATATGGTGATGCCCCAGTGGTTCAAACTGCCGGGCATCATTATCGCTACCTGTGCTGCAATTATTGCCAGTCAGGCCCTCATCAGCGGCTCCTTTACTCTAATCAGTGAGGCCATGCGATTGAACCTCTGGCCGAAATTGAAAATTAATTATCCCACTGAAGCACGCGGCCAGTTATTTATCGCATCGATCAATACTATTTTGTTTATCGGGTGTTGTGGTATCACCTTATACTTTAAGAATTCATCCAACATGGAAGCGGCTTATGGCCTCGCCATCACTCTTTGTATGTTGGCAACATCCATATTGTTTGCAAATTTCCTCGTATCCCGAAGGGTGCAGTCGTTTTGGATCTACCTGTACCTGGGCGTTTATTTCACGATTGAAGGAAGTTTTCTTTTTGCCAATCTTGAGAAATTTCCACACGGTGGTTTCGTTACCCTGGTGGTTGGCGGAATCCTGTTCCTTGTTATGTATATCTGGTTCCGAAGCAGAAAAATCAAGAACCGCTATGTAGAGTTCGTAAGGCTGGAACATTATCTGCCCATGCTTCAGGAACTTAGCAATGATAGCAGTGTAACAAAATATGCAACGCATCTCGTTTACTTAACGAGCGCCAATAATCCCAAAGAAATCGAGCATAAAATCATTTACTCCATATTAAACAGGAAGCCGAAAAAGGCCGATATCTACTGGTTTGTTCACGTTGACACGCTTGATGATCCTTATACAAGTGAATATGAAGTGCAAACCATTATTCCAAACGAAGTGATTCGGGTTGAATTTCGATTAGGCTTCCGCGTTGAACCTCGCATTAATCTACTTTTCCGAAAGGTGGTGGAAGATATGGTGAGCAATAAAGAAGTAAATATTACAAGTCGGTATGAAAGCTTGCAGCGTAATAATGTTGTAGGAGATTTTCAATTCATAGTAATGGAAAAATTCCTCAGTCAGGATAATGAACTCCCATTCTGGGAAAAAATCGTAATGAAGTTATATTTCTGGCTCAAGGAAGTGAGCCTTTCCGAAGAAAGAGGCTTTGGACTGGATCCCAGTTATGTAACAGTAGAAAAATTCCCGCTCATAGTTTCACCTCTCACCAATGTGAAATTGAAGAGAATCTACGAGGAAACCTAGTGTCTGGTTAAACGTGAACTGACGTTAACTGACCTTCCGCGATGGGACCAAAACGTTTTTTCGATTGTAATTGTATGAAAGAAAAAGAAGGATGATTTGCAATCATCCTGCCTCGCGTTAATTATTTTAGCCTAAATAAAGAAGTGTGCCGGCTCTTTGGTCTTTCAAAACCAGTTTGTACACTTGTGAAAGCCAAAATAGTTGAGCTCAATCGTGATTTATATCATCATCGGTTTTTTCTCCCTGATTGCAATTGTGTATTTCGTTCAGGAAAAATTCATTTTTAAACCAGAGAAATTATCTAAGGACTTCGAGTTCAAATACGATGCTCCGTTCAGGGAATTATTTTTTGATGTGGAACCAGGGGTAAGAATCAACGGGCTTCATTTTTATGTAAAGGACCCTATGGGTTTAATTTTATATTTCCATGGTAATTCACGAAGTATTAAAGGATGGGGCAAATATGCGAGAGACTTTTATAGATACAGGTATGATGTGGTTCTTGTCGACTACAGGGGCTTTGGCAAAAGCACCGGCAAAAGATCTGAAAAGAAAATGTTGGATGACATGCAATTCGTTTACCAAACCCTGGCTAAAGAATACACGGAACATCACATGATTGTTTATGGCAGAAGTATTGGAAGCGGATTTGCAGCAAAGGTGGCATCTGAAAATATGCCGCGATATCTGATTTTGGACGCGCCCTATTATAATTTTACAAAAGTGGTCGAAAGGTTCTTACCATTTTTGCCAGTAAGGTTTGTTTTGAGATATCATTTGCAAACAAACAAGTGGATCAGGTATGTAAACTGTCACACTTATATTCTCCATGGAACCCGCGACAAATTAATTCCCATCAAACACAGTGAGGACCTGCAAAAAATAAATCCGAATAAAATCACTTTGATCCGGATTGAAGGAGGGAAACACAATAACTTACCTTCGTTTCCTGAATATCACAATTTCATTCGTGATATTCTCAAATATTAAATAC